>NZ_JBFBGN010000012.1:0-90603 GCF_040684675.1 Streptomyces sp. NPDC089915
CCGGGGCGCTCAGCCGGCGATGCCCGCCCGCTTGTACGTCCGCATCAGCAGCGCCGTCTCCGCCGACGTGACCCCGTCGAGCCCGGCGAACACCCGGGTGGTGAAGGCGTGCAGGTCCGCGATGCCGCGGTGGCTGGAGTAGCCGAGCAGCGCCGCCCCGCCCGTGGTGACCACCAGGTGCCGTACGGCCGGCTCCCGGGCGAGGCGCCGGACCGCCGCGTCCAGCCGGCTGTGCGCCACCCCGAGCCGGAACCGGGCCTCCACCGGATAGCCCAGCACCGCCGGATCCGCGTGCAGCCGCAGGTGCAGGACGTGCGAGGTCATCAGCCGGGCCAGGCGCCGCCGCGCCGTGCTCTCGCCGACCCGCAGCTCCCGGGCCAGCCGGGTCGTCGACATCCGGGCGTCCCGGTGCAGCAGCGCCACCAGGTCGCGGTCCAGCGAGTCCACGGCCAGCGGCTCCGGCAGCGGGACGCCCGCCATCGCCAGCCGCCGCACCTCCGTCGGCTCCTCGTCGTACGGGGCCCAGTCCGCGGCGGTGAGCAGCAGCCGCAGCACCACGCTGGAGTGGATGTCCACCACCCCCTCCATCCGGCCGACCACCGTGTCCACCAGGGCCAGCAGCGCCTCGTGGTCGGGCGCGTGCAGCTCCGCGTACACCTCCAGGGCGCCGGTGGCCACCTCCACCGACCGGGTCTCGGGCCGCCGGGCCAGCGCCAGCGCCGTCTCGTGGACCCGGCCGGGGGCGCAGCGCACCGCCAGCTCGGCGGTGAGCCCCTCGCCCTGGTACTCCGGGACCAGCGCGGCGCTGAACCGGACGTGCCCGCCGGCCGTCATCCGCTCCAGGCGGCGCGCCACCGTCCGCTCGTGCACCCCGATGGCGGCCGCGACCTCGGCGAACCCGGCGCGCGGGTCACGGTGCAGGGCGCGCAGCACCTGGTGGTCCACCTCGTCCAGGAGCGGGAGGGCCTCTGCGGTCACGGCTGCCTCCGGAAGGTCGTGGGACGTGGTCGTGGGACGTGGTTGTGGGACGTGGTCGTGGGACGGGGCGTCGGACGGGTCGTGGGACGCGGGCCGGGCGACCGTACGGCATGCCGGAACCGGACCCCGCGGGCATGTCCGAACCACGCCCGGGGCCGGCCATCGGTGCCCGAATCCACCGCCGGGCCCCGCCTGAATGCCTCGTTCACCCGATTATGGGGGCCACTCTTGCCCGGGGCGCGGCACGCACCGGACATTGTGGTGCGGATTCCGCCGCACCCCCGGCCGACGACGGGGGGCGGCGGACCTCCCGGGCGGACCCACACCCCCTCCGCCCCCTCCGCCCCTCCCTGCCCCGGCCGCCCCCCCCAGGCCGCTCCCCGAACAGGTGGTACGTATGACGCACACGGACGCCGCCCAGGACGCCCCCACCCGCAGACCCGCCGCCGTGCGCGCCACCCCCGCCACCGCCGTGATCGCCTCCGTCGCGCTCGTCGAGCTCTCCAGCGGCATCACCCAGGGCTTCCTCTCCCCGCTGCTGCGCGGCCTCACCGAGACCCTCAAGGTCTCCGCCGCCGACCTCAACTGGATCAGCATCGCCAACCTGCTGGCCAGCGTCGCCTTCACCCCCGTGCTCTCGCGCATGGGCGACCTGTACGGCCACCGGCGCGTGCTCCGCTGGAACCTGGCGATCGTCCTCCTCGGCTCGCTCCTCGTCGGCCTCAGCCGCTCCTTCGGCACCCTCCTGGCCGGCCAGATCCTCCAGGGCGCCTTCGCGGGCTTCTTCCCCCTCCTCGTCGGCATCCTCCGCAACCGGACCCGGGCCGCGGACGACGGCGACGGCGACGGCGGGGGCGAGAGCCGCCGGGGCATCAGCCTCATGGTCGCCGCCCTCGTCGGCGGCATCGCCCTCGGCCTGGTCGCCAGCGGCTTCGTGGCCAAGGCCGTGGACAGCCCCACCGCCGCCCTGTGGGTGCCCGCCGTCGCCACCGGCATCGCCCTGGCCGTCACCTGGCCGCTGCTGCCCGAGTCCGCGCACCGGCCCGGCGGCCGCATCGACTGGGCCGGCGGCGTCCTCCTCTGCCTCGGCCTGGTCGCCCTGATGCTCGGCCTCGGCCTCGGCGGCACCCCCGGCTGGGAGTGGACCTCCGCCCGCACCCTGGCCGTCCTCACCGGCGGCGTCCTCGTCACCGCCCTGTGGGTGGCGGTCGAACTGCGCACCGCCGAGCCGATGATCGACGTCCGGATGTTCCGGCACCGGGGCGTCGTGATCGTCTCCCTGGTGACGCTCACCTTCACCTTCGGCATGATCGGCCTCCAGGTCGCCAACCCCGTGTTCATGGGCACCAGCCCCGCCGAGCACGGCTACGGACTCGGCCTGGACCCCTTCGCCACCGGCCTGGCGATGCTCCCCAACATGCTCGCCCTCGCCCTCGGGGCCCTCCTGGCGCCCGCCGTCGCCGCCGCGATCACCGACCGGCTCACGCTCGTCTCCGGCTCGCTGCTGATGGCCGCCGGCTACCTGATCTCCCTGACCTGCCACGCCCACGAGGCCCCGTTCCTGGCCGGCACGGCCGTCGCGGGCCTCGGCACCGGCTTCCTCCAGCACTCCACGCGCACCCTCGCGGTGGAATCCGTACCGCACGAGCGGACCTCGGTCGGCTCCGGCATCAACGAACTGCTGATCAACGTCGGCGGCTCCATCGGCGCCGCCGCCGTCCTCACCGTCTTCGCCGCCCGCACCCCCGCCGGGCAGGCCCTCCCCGAGCTGAGCGCCTACACCGTCTCCTGGACCCTGTGCACCGCCGTCGCCCTGGCGGGCGCCGCCCTCGGCCTCCTCTACCGCTCCCCGCGCCCCACCGGAAGGGCCGCCGCCCGATGAACGCCGCCACCGCCCTGCGCGAGCACGCCCGCGCCCGCCTCACCGCCCGGCAGGACGAGGTCCTCGGCCTCAGCCACGCCCTGCACGCCGACCCCGAACTCGCCTACGAGGAACACCGCTCCGCCCGCCGGATCGCCGAGCTCCTCGAACGCGCGGGCTTCGCCGTCACCCGCGGGGCGTACGGACTGCCCACCGCGCTCGACGCCACCGCCGGCGGCGGGGAGCTCGTCATCGGGATCTGCGCCGAGTACGACGCCCTCCCCGGCATCGGGCACGCCTGCGGCCACAACGTCAACGGCGCCGCCTCGGTCGCCGCCGCCCTGGCCCTGGCCCCGCTCGCCGGTGAACTCGGCATCACCGTCAAGCTCCTCGGCACCCCGGCCGAGGAGTCCGGCGGCGGCAAGGTGGACATGGTCCGCGCGGGCGCCTTCGACGACGTGGCCGCCGCCATGATGGTCCACGCCGCGCCCTCCGACTCGGTCGGCATGAGCTCGCTCGCCATCAGCAGCTGGAAGGTCGGCTACACCGGCCGCGCCGCCCACGCCGCCGCGATGCCCGAACGCGGGGTCAACGCCGCCGACGCCATGATGATCGCCCAGGTGGCCATCGCCGCGTACCGCCAGCAGATGCGGCCCGGCGCGGTGGTGTCGGGCGTGGTGACCGGCGGCGGCGAGGCCGCGAACGTCATCCCCGCCCGTACGACCGCCGACTACGACTGCCGGGCCGTCACGAGCGCCGAGCTCGCCGAACTCCAGGCCCGCGTACGGGCCTGCTTCGAGGCGGGCGCGCTGGCCACCGGCGCCGAACTCGCCCTGGAGACCGTCGGCAACGACTACGCCGACCTGCGCCAGGACTTCGACATCGGCCGCCGCTACCTGGCCGCCGCCCGCGACCTCGGCCGCCGCGTCCAGGACTGCGACCCGACCCTGAGGGGCGGCTCCACCGACATGGGCAACGTCTCCCACGTCGTGCCCACCATCCACCCGATGATCGGCTACGACTGCGGCGACGCGATCATGCACAACCCGGAGTTCACCCGCTACGGCATCGGCGCCGGCGCCGACCGGGCCGTCCTGGACGGCGGCCTGGCCATGGCCTGGACCGCCATCGACCTGGCCACGGACCCCCTCCACCGCCAGGGCCTGCTGACCCGCCTGGCGGCGAGGACGTAGACGGGGCGGCCAGGCGCCGGGTCCCGCTATCTCCCCCTCGAGGGGCCGGGGGCGGGGCGGGGTTTGCCCACCCGCCTCCCCGACCGGCCGGGGTCGGGGGAGGGCGGGGTCCAAGCAGAGCGTTCTCAGGGAGGGTTGGGGGGTTCCCGCCAGTCTCATCGTCCTTCCGCGTCGGGCCGGCCTGTCAAGGGCGCTCCTTCGTCGCGTCGCTTCGCGATCGCCTGCGGCGACCCTTGACAGACCGTCCCGCCACGGAAAAACGAAGACTGCCGGGAACCCCCCAAAGGAACGGGACGGATGTAAAGCGGGCATGCGGCGGGATCAGCGCCGAGCCGGGGAGGTCGGGACACGGCAGACCGGACATCCGGCCCCCAAGAGCCGCAAGCGGCAGCCAGTGCCGACCCACGCATCAGATCGCTACGCGCTCCTCATTTCTCAGCGTCCGGCGGCCGTCTGGGGCCGCTACCCGCACGAAATGCCAATCAGAGCGGTATCCGGGACGGATGGGCGCGTCAGATCGCTACGCGCTTCGCTGGTCTCGGCGTCCGGCGGCCGTCTGGGGCTGGTCATAGGCGGGGACGATGTTCTCGACGGTGGTGGTGAATTCCCGGCTGGAGGCGCCTCGGATGTAGGCGAGTTCCTTCCAGCGTTCGTAGGTGTCGCCGTCGGAGACGTTCTCGCTGGACGAGAAGGGCATGTACCTGTTCGCCCGTTCGACTGCCTTGCTCGGCGACCTCAAGCGCTACCAGGGAACGCTCGGCGGACTACTGTCCGCCCAGCAGTCCTATGTCAGTGCACGCACCGTGCTTACGCAGCTCGGCATCCCCCGCAGGGTGGCCCAGCCCGACTTCTCCCTCGCGATCGTCATGGAGATGTCCGGCTAGCTGGAGTCCGCTGCTCGCGCCTACGAAACCCTTGCGGTAGACGGTCGACTGGCTCCCTGTGACCGCGCGAGGGCCCGCTTGTGGGTGGGAACCGCGCTGAGCAAGGACGGCTGGCACGACTACGCGACGCGTGTCATGACGGCCGCGACCCGTGACTTCGAGGACCTCGCCGAACCCGACGACTGGTCGGTCGCTCACCAGAAACTCGCCCTCGCCCGTCGGGGCGCGGCGCGGTCCCCGATGCAACGGGTGCAGCTCACCACCGCTCAAGCCCACATCTTGAGCACCGATCCCGCCACCCGTGACGACGGGTTTCGCCTTCTCGACGAAGCCGCACGGATCGCCGCACAGTCCGACCTCGGGCATCAACTCCGTAGCATCGAGGCCATCAGACGGACGTGTGAGGGAGCCTTCAAGCCTCAGCAGCACCAGCGAAGGAGCAGGAAGTGGCAGACGGACGATCGCAGGGGATCACCGAGGATCAGCGGCATGCCGCCCAGCTGATCTGGGACTACCACCAGATGCGTCACGAACCCCGCCCATGCGATGCGGCCATCGCCTTGGGCTGCAACGACCTCGGCGTCAGCACCTACGCTGCCCATCTGTACGAGACCGGGCTGTTCCCCACTCTCGTCTTCACCGGCGGCAACAGCGCTGCCACCATCGGCGTGTTCCCCCGTGGTGAAGCCGTGCACTTCCAGGAACACGCCCTCGCACTCGGTGTGCCCGCCCACGCGATGCTGTTGGAACCGAAGGCCACCAACACCGGGCAGAACGTCTCGTACGCGCGGGAGGTGCTCACTGCTGCCGGGGTCCGACCCAGTTCAGTCCTGCTGATCACCATGCCGTACATGGAGCGACGGGCCTTCGCCACGTGCCGAGCGCAATGGCCCGAGGTCGAAGTGGTCTGCTCCTCGGCCCCGTTGTCCCTCGACGATTACCTCAAGGGCATGGGTGACGGGGAGTCCGTGATCAGCATGATGGTCGGCGATCTCCAGCGGGTGATCGAGTACCCCCGGCAGGGCTTCGCCATTGCCCAGAACGTCCCGGATGACGTGTGTGCCGCGTATGAATCCCTGGTCCGCGAGGGCTTCACCAGTCATCTCATTCAGACGGAACAGCCTCAGCCGGACGCCGGACGCTGAGCTGCGCCGGGCCCTCACGGCGCTGATCGCCTAAGCGGACAGGAACAGACTCACCCTCTCGATGACCTGCGCCTGCCAGATCTGAGTCTGCGGATCGGCGTAGCCAGGATCCTCGTGAACGGCGAAACCGTGCTGGGCGCCGTCCAGCTCCAGCAACTCGGCGGGACCTGCGAAGGCCGGAAGGTACCGACGCGAGGACTCCACCGGCACGAACGTGTCCTTCGTCCCGTGCACGACCAGGACCGGTGCCCGAACCGCCCCCAGATAGACCGCCGGATCCAGGTAGAACACCTCGTTGTGCAGTGCCCGCCCCAGTTCGAAGGGCGACTTCTCACTGAAGCCGACCTCGTCGAGATCCCGTGCGGCAGTACTGGAGATGTAGTCGCCCTCGAAATACGGACGGCTGTCCACGTAACGGTCCCGATAGTCCAGCCGCGGGTTCAAGAGCACGAGCCGCCCCACGTCCTGCGGCCGGTACGCGGCGTGCAGCGCGGCGGCACCACCGGAGAACGACGCCGCGATCACATGAGGTGCCCCGTCCACCCCCCTTTCACGCCGCACCTGATCCACGGCGGCCCGCACGTCATTGGCGACTCCCGCGATGGTGATGTCCTGCGCCCGGCCCCCACTCGCTCCGTGCGCCGGCAGATCGAACCGCAGCGACAGCAAGCCGGCCTCAGCGAGCCCTCCGGCCAGCCGGTTGAAGAAGCCCCCTTCTTCCCTCGTGACACCGGCACCGTGCACGAGCACGACACACCCCGTAGTCGCCACCCCGACCGGCGCCGTCACCGTCCCCGCCAGCTCCGTACCGTCAAGCGACCGGAACCGGACTTCCCACTCAGAGGCCATGCCCCCGATGGTAGGGAGGAGCCGCCGAATCCGGCCGCCGGACGCCGAGACCAGCGAAGCGCGTAGCGATCTGATGCGCCCACCGGCCCCGGATGCCGGTCCAGTTGGCATTTCATGCGGGTAGCGGCCCCAGACGGCCGTCGGACGCCGAGAAATGAGGAGCGCGTAGCGATCTGGTGCGTGGGCTGGCACCGATTGCCGCTTGCGGCTGTTGGGGGCCGGATGTCCGGTCTGCCGTGTCCCGACGACCCCGACTCGGCGCTGATTCGGCCGCATGCCCGCTTTACATCCGTCCCGTTCCTTTGGGGGGTTCCCGGCAGTCTTCGGCATTTCGCGGCGGGTCGGTCTGTCAAGGGTGGCCGAAGGCCATCGCGTAGCGACGCGACGAAGGAGCGCCCTTGACAGGCCGGCCCGACGCGGAAGGACGATGAGACTGGCGGGAAGCCCCCAACCCTCCCTGAGACCGCCCAGGCCAGACCCCGCCCTCCCCCGACCCCGGCCGGTCGGGGAGGCGGGTGGGCAGACACCGCCCCGCCCCCGGCCCCTCGCGGGGGAGATGGCGGGCCCCCGCCTCACCCCGCCGGGGCCGCCTCCACCGCTCGTACCCGCAGCCAGCCCGCCGCCGCCTTCGTCGCCGAGCCCAGGGCGAGGCCCCAGGCGGCGCCGGCCACGCCCCAGGCCGCGTATCCGGCCAGCAGCAGGGCCACCGACAGCAGGGAGAAGACCACCTGCAGCGACAGCGTCGCCTTCGGGTTCAGTACCCGCAGCGTCAGCAGCGCGCAGGTGCCCAGACCCATCACCGCGTACTGGGCGCCCGTCGCCGGGAGGAGGGCCGAGGCCGCCGTCCAGGTGTCGCCGAGGAGGTGCCGGCCCAGCCCGTCCGGCAGGGCGTACAGGACCGCCGCCCACCCGGCGCCGACGGCCGCGAGGGCGGCGCCCATCACCGCCGTCAGCCGGACCACGCCCCGCCTGCCGGACGCCCGGCCCACGATCGGCGGCCCGAAGGCGTTCGCCGAGTTGAACAGCACGTTCAGCGGGCCGAACAGGGTCGTCGCCCCGCGCAGCGCGCCCACCGCCAGCGGGGTCGCGAAGGCGCCCAGCCCGAGCACCGCGAGCTGGCTGGAGCCGTTGCCCACCGCGAACTCGACCACGAACCGCTGCCCGAGGTGCCCCCGGCGCAGGTACGGCCGGACATCGGCGCGGGCGTCGCGCACGTACGGCCGCAGCAGCCACAGGCCCAGCCCCAGCGCGGGCAGCGCGGACAGCCCCCACACCAGGACCAGCCGCCCCGGCGACGCCCCGTGCGGCTGGACGGCCAGCGCCGCGACCACGCACACCAGCCGCAGCGTGTCCGCGGCCAGCGCCCGCTCGGGCGCCCGCAGGGCGGAGAAGCAGTACCGCAGCCCGTCCTGGACGAGGACGAACGGCAGGACGGCCCCCAGCGCGAGGAAGGCCCACCCGGCGTCCCCGGGTACGACCAGGCCCGTCCCCGCCAGTACCAGCCCGGCGGCCCCCGCCGCCCCGGCGGTGAACAGCACCGACGACCGGCACACCGCCCCCAGCCGCCCGTCCGCCTCCTTCTCCAGCACCACGGTCTGGCCGACGTAGGACATGTTCAGCCCGAGGAGCACGCTGAACGTCACGTACACCATCGAGAAGTCGGCGAACCCGGACGCCGAGGACAGCCGGGCCGCCAGGACCAGCACCAGGATGTTGGTGGCGCTGGAGGCGGCCTGGTCCAGGACCGAGGAGACCGCGGCGAGGCCCCGCCGGCTCACCGCCGGCCCGAACGGACCGTGCGCAGGGCGACGGTGTCGCCGCCCTCGCCCGGCAGCGGCAGGCCGGCCGCGTCGGCGTCCTGCGCCTGCGCCGAGCGCGCTGCCCCCGCCCCGGAGGTGTCCCGCTTCGACTTCTGGCCGGGCAGCGGGGAGTGGAGCACCGCGCCCAGCACCGTTCCGCCGGCCCCGCTGATCAGCTCGCGGATCCGGGACAGGTCGCTGCGGTGGACGGCGCGCGGGTCGCAGACCACGAGGACCCCGTCGACGCGGTCGACGAGCGCGAGCGCGTCGGCGTACGAGAGCACCGGCGGCGCGAGCACGACCACGGTGGAGTTCGGGGAGTCGGCCTCGGAGATCAGCCGGGTCGCGCGCGGGGAGGTCAGCGCGCGGGCCACGTTGCGCACCCGGTCGCCCGGGATGAGGTCGAAGGCGCCCGACTCGCCGGCGTCCACCACCAGCTGGCGCCCGTCCGGCCACTCGGACTCCCCGCTCCCGCCGCCGAACTCGCTCCCGAGACCGGACGACAGCTGGCTCCAGCGCGGCCGGCCGCCCGCGTCCGTGGGCAGCTGGCTGGCCAGCACCGGAGTGCGCAGGTCGGCCTCGATGAGCAGGACGTCCTTGCCGGTCTCGGCGAAGGACGCGGCCAGGTTCACGGCCACCGCGGCGGCCGTCTCGCTGCTGCCGCGCGGGGCGACGACCAGCAGCCGGCGCCGGTCGGCGAACCGGGAGTCGTAGGCCAGCCGGAAGGCCACCGAGCGGTACTCCTCGGAGAGCCGCGGGTCGGCCTCGCCGGCGGCGAGCAGCGGGCCGCCGCCCGTCTTGTCCCGGGGCAGGTAGCCGAGTACGGGTGCGCGCAGGGACCGGGCCACGTCGCCCTCGGAGCGCGGCGCCGGGTCGAAGACCAGCCGCACCCAGGCGGCGAGCAGCCCGAGCGCCAGGCCGGTGGCGGCGCCGAGCGCGAGCGACATGGGGATGCCGGGGCCGTCGGGCGCGGAGGGCGGCAGCGCGGGGCTGGTGACCCGGCCCGGGGTCATGTCCAGGGCCTGGAGCTTGGTGATGTTGTTGTTGAGGGTGTTGACCTTGCTCTGGAGGTCGGTCTTGGAGCCCAGGGCCGCGTCGCGGGCCGCGCCCGCCGGCATCGCGTTGATCTGCTTGGCCAGGTCGTCGAGCTGCTTGGCGACCGGGTCGCGCTGGTCCTCGTACCCCTTGACCATCTTGGTGCGGGTGACGTCGAGGGCCTCCTGCCGCTTGAACAGGTAGGCGTCGGCCATCCCGTTCGCGCGCTTGGCGGCCTCCTTGGGGGAGGCGGAGGTGTAGGTGAAGCGGAGCACCATCGTCTGCGGCGGGTTGGTCACCTGGAGGCCGCGGCGCAGCGCGGCGACGTCCTTGTCGGCGACCCCGAGCTTCTTCGCCGCCTGCTCGGCTATGGAACTGGAGAGGGCGACCTGCCGCTCGGAGCCGATGTTGATCGCCTTGTCGGGCGCCAGGCTCGGGTTGAACGGGTCGTCGGTGGGGGCGCGCAGCACCACGTCCGCGACGGACACGTAGGTGTCCGCCGTGGAGATGCCGAGGTAGACGCCGCCCAGCAGGCCGACGGCCAGGCCGGCGCCGAGCAGCCGGCGGTAGCGCAGCAGCTGCTTGAACTGGTCCCTGAGGAGGTCCGGTTCGTCCTCCGTCGGGGCCGCCGCCGGGCGGTTCGTCTCGGTCACGACTGGGGACCCCCAAGTGCTTCGTCGATCAGTGCGTCGATGCGGGCCAGGCCCGCCTCACGGCTCAGGTGGGCCGCCACGTGGACGGGTCCGGCCGCGCCCAGCGCGTCCGCGCCCGCGGGGTCCTCCGCCAGGGCCCGGACGGCTCCCAGCAGGGCCGCGGGGTCTTCCGGCGGTACGAGCACCCCGGCGCCCGAACGCTCCACCTCCTGGGCGGTCCCGCCCAGCGCCGCGACGGAGGCGACGACGGGCCGGCCGGCCTGGAAGTAGGAGGTGAGCTTGGACGGAACGCTCATGTCCATGACGGCCGCGTGCTGCGTCACCGCGAGCACGTCCGCAGCGGCGAGGATATCCGGGAACTCTCCGTCGGCGGCAGGGGGGATGATGTCCAGGTTGGGCACGTCGGCGGCGAGGGTGGCGAGGGCCGCGCGCTGGCTGCCGTCGCCCATCAGGACGAAGCGGACGGCGGGGTCCATCCGGGCCGCGCCGACGAGGACTTCGAGGCCCTGCTTGAGGCCCATGTTCCCGGAGTGCAGCACGACGGTCTGGCCCGGTGCCCAGCCCAGGTGGCGGCGGGTCTCCCCGCGCGGCTTGGTGGGGCCCGGCACGTGCGACCAGTTGGGGACGACGCGGATCCGCTTCGGGTCCACGCCCATGCCGACGACCCGGTCCACGAAGGTCTCGTGGATGACGCCGACGAGGGCGGCCCGCTTGAGGGCGTAGGCCTCCGCCCGTCCGGCCAGCGCGGCCGCCTTGTCCCCGCCGCTGATCCCGCTCTGCGCGGCGGCGGCCCCCATCAGGTCCTGGACCACGGGGACGAACGGGACCCTCCAGCGGGCGGCGAGGCGTGCGGCCAGCACCCCGCCGGCCAGGCTGGGCATCTGGGCCATCACCGCGTGCGGGCGCGGCATCCGCGGCGGGGCCACGGCACCGTGCAGCAGAATCGATCCTTCGAACAGGGCCCGCTTCACGGCGGTCTGGTGCGCCGGCACGGTGTGCGCACGCCGGTGCACGGTGACCCCCGCGCGCCGCTCCGTACGCCGCAGCGCCCCCTTGTACTCGGGTTCGAGGGACCAGGCCGGGTAGTGCGGCATTCCCGCCAGGACGTGGGTGTCATGGCCGGAAGCCGCCCAGTGCTCCGCGATCTGGGTGGCGTACGGACCGATGCCCGCGTGCTCCGGCGCGTAGTTGGTGGAAACCAGCAGCAGCCGCCGGTGGCCGGATGTGGACACTGAACGTCCCCTTCTCCCCTGGATGATGCGCACGTCACCCTATGCGTTCACCGACGGGGTGTGGAACGTGCGCGCTATTGTCTGCTAATCCGCCGCGCCGGGGGGCGCGGCCTTGGGGGGTAACTGATGACGGAGCACCAGATGTCCGACACCGCACCGGTGGCGCGCCGGCCGTACCGGGTCGGCTACGCGCCCGGTGCCTACGACCTGTTCCACATAGGCCACCTCAACATCCTGCGCCACGCCCGCAGCCAGTGCGACTACCTGGTGGCCGGAGTGGTCTCGGACGAGATGGCCGAACTGGCCAAGGGGCGCCGCCCGATGATCCCGCTGGTCGAGCGGCTGGAGATCGTCCGCAGCGTCAAGTACGTTGACGCCGCCTTCGTCGAGACGGTCCCGGACAAGGTGGAGACCTGGAAGCAGGTCCGCTTCGACGTCATCTTCAAGGGCGACGACTGGCGGGGGACCCCCAAGGGCGACCGGCTGGAACGCGACTTCGCCGCCCACGGGGTCGACGTCGTCTACTTCCCCTACACCGTGCACACCTCCAGCACCCAGCTGCGCCGGGCCCTGGACGCGCTCGCCCAGCCGCACACCGTCCCCCTGCACCAGCCGCTGACCGAGCCCCTCACCGCCGAACGGCGCTGAGCTCCCGGAACCACTTCGCGAGGAACGCCAGCAGGAACAGCACGGCGACCGCGCCCAGCCCCGTGTACGCCCAGCGGAACAGCTCCCCGCCGCCCAGCAGCAGGAACACCAGGCAGAACACCCCGTAGTCCACGGGCAGCAGCGCCACCGCGCGCAGGGTCGACGGGGCCGCGGCGGGGCTCCCCGGCGCGGCCTTGGGCTTGAGCTTCTCGGTGAGCAGACCGCCGAAGAAGGTCACCACCGCGGCGAACTGGAAGCCCAGCGGCACCAGCAGCCAGCCGTCCGAGCCCGTGCCGTACGCGTCCGGGAAGCGGAAGAAGGCGATGAGCACGCAGGCGTGCAGCGCGGTCAGCTTGGCGGCGTCCACGACGTGGTCCAGCCATTCGCCCGCCGCGCTCCCGCCCCCGCGCAGCCGGGCCAGCTGGCCGTCGGCGGAGTCGAAGGCGAAGCCGGCCGCGAGCGCGGCCCACACGGCGAGGCCCAGCCCCCACGAGGGCGCGGCCAGGGCGACCGCCGCGACGGCGGCGAAGCTGAACGCCGCGCTGACCAGGGTGACCTGGTTGGGCGTCAGTCCCAGACCGTACGAGACGGCGGCCAGGTACCGGCCGGCGGGCCGGTTCACGAACCGGGAGTACAGCGATACGCCCTTCGCCGACTTCTGCGCCCCGCGCAGCTCCCGCAGCGCCGTCCCCACCCTCGCCATGCGTACTCCCGTTCGTGTGCCCATGTGTTCGATGTTCACGGAAAGGGCACATCATCGCAGGGCCGACGGGGGCAGGGATCCCGTCAGCCCCCTCAGCCCCCTCAGCCCGCCACCCGCAGCAGCAGCACCGACCGGGCCGGCACGGTCACCGTCGCCCCGCCCCGGTACCGGGTCCCGGGCGCGGTCTCCTGCTCCTCCCGCGAGGTGTCCAGGACGAGGTCGTACTCCCCGGCCCACGGCGGACCCGGGAGCACCCACTCCACCGGCCGGTCCCCGGCGTGCAGCAGCGCCAGGAAGCTGTCGTCCGTCACCTGCCGGCCCCGCTCGTCGCGCCCCGGGATGTCCCGCCCCGACAGGTACAGCCCCACCGCCGCCGCCGGCGCGTACCAGTCCCGCTCCGTCATCTCCGCCCCCGCCGGGGTGAACCAGGCCAGGTCACGCAGCCCGTCCGCCCCCTGGGCCCGCCCGGAGAAGAAGGCCCGGCGGCGCAGCACCGGATGGGCCCGGCGCAGCGCGACCAGCCGCCGGGCGAGGGCGAACAGCCCGCTCCACGCCGGGTCGGACAGCAGCGACCAGTCCACCCAGCCCGTCTCGTTGTCCTGGCAGTACGCGTTGTTGTTGCCGCCCTGGGTCCGCCCGAACTCGTCCCCCGCCACCAGCATCGGCACGCCCGTCGACAGCAGCAGCGTGGTCAGCAGGTTGCGCAGCTGCCGCCGGCGCAGCGCGGCGATCCGCGGATCGTCCGTCTCGCCCTCGGCCCCGCCGTTCCACGACCGGTTGTCGTCCGTGCCGTCCCGGTTGGCCTCGCCGTTGGCCTCGTTGTGCTTGCGCTCGTACGAGACCAGGTCGCGCAGGGTGAAGCCGTCGTGCGCCGTCACGAAGTTCACCGAGGCGTACGGCCGCCGCCCGCCCCAGGCGTACAGGTCGCTCGACCCCGACAGCCGGTACCCGAGGTCCCGTACGTCGGGCAGCGCGCCCCGCCAGAAGTCCCGCACCGCGTCCCGGTAGCGGTCGTTCCACTCCGTCCACAGGGGAGGGAACGCCCCCACCTGGTAGCCGCCCGAGCCCACGTCCCACGGCTCCGCGATCAGCTTGACCCGCCGCAGCACCGGGTCCTGGGCGATCACCGCGAGGAACGGGGAGAGCATGTCCACGTCGTGCATCGACCGGGCCAGGGCCGCCGCCAGATCGAAGCGGAACCCGTCCACCCCCATCTCCGTGACCCAGTAGCGCAGCGAGTCGGTGATCAGGCGCAGCACGTGCGGCCGCCCGGCGTGCAGGGTGTTCCCGCAGCCCGTGTAGTCGGCGTAGCGGCGCTGGTCGGACTGGAGCCGGTAGTAGCCCCGGTTGTCGACCCCGCGCAGGGACAGGGTCGGGCCGAGCTCCCCGGCCTCCGCCGTGTGGTTGTAGACCACGTCGAGGATCACCTCGATGCCGGCGGCGTGCAGGGCCTTCACCATCCGTTTGAACTCGCCGACCTGCTGCCCGGCCGTCCCGCTGGCGGAGTACCCGGCGTGCGGGGCGAAGTAGCCGACCGAGTTGTAGCCCCAGTAGTTGCGCAGCCCCCGCCGCAGCAGGTGGTCCTCGTGCGCGAACTGGTGCACCGGCAGCAGCTCCACCGCCGTCACCCCGAGCCCGGTCAGGTGCTCCACCGCCGCCGGGTGCGCCAGCCCCGCGTAGGTGCCGCGCAGCTCCGGGGGAACACCCGGATGGCGCATCGTGAACCCGCGCACGTGCAGCTCGTAGATCACCGAATCGGCCCAGGGCGTCTTCGGCCGGACGTCGTCCGCCCAGTCGTCGTCATCGTGGACGACGACCCCCTTCGGGACGAACGGCGCCGAGTCCCGGTCGTCGCGCACGGTGTCCGCGATGTACTGCTGGGGCCAGTCCCGGACGTGCCCGTACACCTCCGGGGGCAGCGAGAAGTCCCCGTCCACGGCCCGCGCGTACGGGTCCAGCAGCAGCTTCGCCGGGTTGTAGCGGGCCCCCGTCCAGGGGTCCCAGCGGCCGTGCACCCGGAACCCGTACCGCTGCCCGGGGCGTACGCCGGGCACGAACCCGTGCCAGATCTCGTGCGTCAGCTCGGCCAGGGTGCAGCGGGTCTCCGTGCCCAGGGCGTCGAACAGGCACAGCTCCACCGCCTCCGCGCCCGGCGCCCACAGCGCGAAGTTGGTGCCCTCGACCCCGCCCGGGCCCGCGTGGAAGCGGGCCCCCAGCGGATGCGAGGAGCCGGGCCACACCGGCGGCCCCGGGTGCGCGGCCGCCCGTAACACCCGCTGCTGGACCCGCTCCCGTACGGAGTCCATGTCGGGGCCGCCCCGGGGGGCGGCCTCGGTGGTATCGCTGGCGGCGGTATCCACCGCCTCTTGCTCGGCTGCGCTCGACACTGCCCGCCTCCACGGCTCCTCGGTACCGGCGGGGGAGTGCGGCCCGGCGTCCCGGCCGGGGCCCGCCCCCGTCTGGTCCTTCACACTGTTCTGCCCGGACTGCCGTACCCGGAACGTGTCCGGCCCTCACGTTTCCCCCGGAGGGCCCCCGTCGTTGGACGGGGCGTGACACTTCTGACGAGGCGGGCAGGGGCGGGCTTGGCCGCCGTGGCGGTGTGGGCGGGCCTGCTGGGCGGGCTCACCGGCTGCACCGGGGACGGCAGGTCCCCGGTCGAGGTGCAGCTGCCCGGCAAACCCCGCTCGCCCGACGAGGCCATCCGCATCACCCCCGACGACAACGCCAAGGGGGTCCCGGCCGACGGTCCGCTGCGGGTCAACGTCCCCGAGGGCCGGCTGGAGCGGGTCACGGTCACCAAGGTCGAGGACGCCCAGCAGGAGCAGGTCCCCGGGTCGATCGCCGCCGACGGGCTCAGCTGGAGCCCCGACCCGGCGGCCGGGCGGCTCGCGCTCGCCGCGAAGTACACCGTCGACGCGGTCGCCGTCGACGGGCACGACCGGCGCCAGGCCCGCCACACCACCTTCACCACCTACGTCCCCGAGGAGCGGTTCATCGGGTACTTCAAGCCCGAGAACCGCTCCACCGTGGGCACCGGCATGATCGTCTCCTTCGGCTTCAGCCGGGCCGTCAAGAACCGCGCCGACGTCGAGCGGGCCATCACCGTCACCTCCGAACCGGCCGTGCCCGTCGTCGGCCACTGGTTCGGGTCCGAGCGGCTGGACTTCCGGCCGAAGGAGTACTGGAAGCCCGGCACCCAGGTCACCGTGCGGATGAAGCTCCGCGACGTCCAGGGCGCGCCGGGGGCGTACGGCATCCAGGACAAGACCGTGAAGTTCACCGTCGGCCGCTCCCAGGTCTCCACGGTCGACGCGGCGGCGCACACCATGGAGGTGCGGCGCGGCGGCGAGCTGCTGTCCACCATCCCCATCAGCGCGGGGGCGCCGAAGAACACCACCTACAACGGCAAGATGGTGGTGATGGAGATGTTCGACGTCACCCGGATGAACGGCGCCACCGTCGGCTTCACCAGCGAGGACGGCAAGGGCGAGTACGACATCCCCGACGTCCCGCACGCCATCCGGCTCACCGCCTCCGGGACCTTCCTGCACGGGAACTACTGGTCCAGCCCCGACACCTTCGGCACCACCAACACCAGCCACGGCTGCGTGGGCCTGCGCGACGACAAGGGCGGCGGCTCCGACACCCCGGCGGGCTGGTTCTTCGACCGGACCCTGATCGGGGACGTGGTGGAGGTGGTGAACTCCCAGGACAAGACCGTCGCCCCCAACAACGGACTGGGCGGCTGGAACATGTCCTGGGCCGACTGGGTCGCGGGCTCCGCCGTCAGCTGACCCGCGCCGCAATCGAGTGATCGTCACACCGGAATGACGTAGCCGGGGAGTGTCTTCCGTCCGCCACGCCGGGCCCCGCCCGCAGCCTGGCAGGGCCATCAGCGCAGGCGATGGCCCGATCTCCTGGACGGAGCGTCATGTCAGCAAGGAACTGGACCCTCGGGCTGGCCGTGGGAGCCGTACTCGCGGCCACCGCCGGGGCCCCCTCGGCCCTCGCGGCCGGCCCCGGCACCGCCCCGCCGGCGCCCCGCGCCCTGCGGGCCCCGCTGCCCGGCGGCCTCGGTCCGTGCATCCCCGGCGGCACCGGCCCGGGCCAGGGCTGCCCGCCCACCTGGCCCGACCCGAACAACCTGCCCTTCACCGGCCGGGACAACGGCATCAACCTCTTCGTCGGCGGCGACATGCAGGTCCGCCGGGGAGCCGCCGAGGCCGAGGGCAAGGTCGTGGTCCTCGGGGACTTCGACATGAACAAGTCCGCCGGCGGCAACGTCTACAACGTGGGCATCGCCGGCGTCGGCTCCCGGGTCCCCCCGGCCGACGGCTCGGACTTCCTGACCACCGGCGACGACGTCACCGTCGCCGCCGGCCAGCGCCTCCTCGCCGACGGCGGGGTCGTCCGCTACGCGGGCACCCTCACCGGCACGGTCACCGGCACCCCCGTCCACGACGCGAACGCCGCCGCCCCCTACACCGCCCTGCGCGGCCAGCTGACGGCGGCGAGCACCTGCTACGCCTACCCGCAGGGCGCCCCGCGCCCCGCGACCGGCCGGGCCGTGTGGAGCGCGCAGGAGACCGTCTTCACCGGTGACGGCTCCTCCATGCTCCAGGTCTTCAACGTGGACTTCGACCTCGCCGGCACCGGCACCGGCCAGCAGAGCATCCGCTTCGCGGGCATCCCGGCCGGCGCCACCGTCCTGGTCAACCTCACCGGCGCGGCCCGCACCCTGCGCGTCAACAACGTGATGCTTCCGGCCGGGCTGCGCGAGCGGCTGCTGTGGAACTTCCCCGACGCCTCGGCCGTCGGCCTGGAGGGCTCGGCCCAGCTCGGCGGCAGCGTCCTGATCGGCCGGGACGCCTCCGTCGCGACGGTCTCCGTCATCGGGATGAACGGCCGCTTCTTCACCGCCGGCAGCGTCACCCACACCAGCCCCACCGAGACCACCGGCCTGGGCGCCGAGTTCCACGCCTACCCCTTCGACGGGGACCTGCCCGACTGCGCCCCCAACCCGCCGGTCACCGGACGCGTCGCCGTACTGAAGACCGACGAGGAGGGCCGGCCGCTGGCCGGGGCCCGCTTCGAGCTGTGGCGCGAGTCGAACGGCGTCCCGGGCCTCCAGGCCGACGGCGCGACCCCCGACACGAAGGTCGGCGACTGCACCACCCCCGCCGACGGCACCTGCACCCGCGAGGAGGAGCTCGGCACCTACTACTGGCGGGAGACGGCCGCGCCCGGCGGGTACGAGCTGCCGGTCAACCCGGTCTCCCAGCTGGTCCTGACGCGGGAGAACGCCGAGCAGGGCGTGAGCGTCACCGCGCAGAACCGGCGCACCACGCCCCCCGAGCCCAGCGCCCGCGTGGTGCTGCGCAAGGTCGACCTGGAGAGCGGCGACCCGGTGCCGGGCGGCCGCTTCGAGCTGTGGCGCGAGACCAACGGCGTCCCCGACCTCCAGACGGGCGGCCAGGATCCCGACACCCGCCTCGGCGGCGTCTGCGTCACCGACACCCAGGGCACCTGCACGGTGGAACTGCCCGTCGGCGAGCGCTACTACTGGCGTGAGGTGGGCGTCCCCGACGGCTACGAGCGCCCCGCCGACCCCGTGACCGCCTTCGACCTCGACGAGGGCGACGTCGCCCAGGGCGCCGTCGTCACCATCCGCAACCAGCGCAAGGACGTGGAGCACCCCGGCTCCGTCAAGGTGCTGAAGAAGGACGCCAAGACCCGCAAGCCGCTGGGCGGAGCGGTGTTCCAGCTGTGGAAGGAGACCAACAACACCGAGGGCCTGCAGACCGGGGGCCAGTACCCCGACGAGCGCGTCGGTGAGCCCTGCACCACGGGCGGGAACGGGGCCTGCGAGTTCGACGGGCTCGCCCCGGGCTCGTACTACGTCCTGGAGACGGCGGCCCCCGACGGCTACGCCCTGCCCGCCGACCGGGTCACCGGCCCGCTGCGGCTGGACGGCGGCGCCATGGGACGGGAGATCGTCGTCCCGGTCCTCAACAAGCGGGACAAGCACGGCAAGCCGGACCACCACGGCCACGACAAGCCGGGCCACGAGAAGCCGGGTCATGAGAAGCCGGGCCACGAGGAGCACGGCGAGCACGACGGTCCGCACGGACCGGGCCACGACAAGCCGGGCCACGGCGGGCACGACGGCCCCGGCCTCCCGGGCCTCGGCGGCGACTGGACCGCCACCCGCGCCCGGAACTGACGCACCGGCCGGACGGGCCCCGACCTGCCCGTCCGGCCCTGCGGCCGGGCCGTCAGTTGGGACGGAACGGTGACATGAACGTTTCTATTCGTAATCTCCCCGTGTGATTTCCTGTCGGCAAGCGCGCGACTGTCCGTGCGCGGGGGACATGGGGAGATCACGAGTGAACGTGCAGCCGATACGCGGCCGCATCCGCAGCGGCCTGCCGGCCCTGATGCTGGGCGCGGCCCTTCTGCTCACCACGGCGTGCGGCGGTGGCGGCGGCGCCGGGAGCGGCGGCGGTGGCGACAACGGCAAGCCGGCGGGCGGCGGCAACGCCGCGAAGGCGAACACCGAGGCCTCGAAGGCCGCGGTCAGCGTCAAGCCGGACGACGGTGCCAAGGAGGTCGCCACCAGCGGCGTCCTGAAGGTCACCAGCACCGGCGGCAAGCTGACCACGGTCACGGTCGCCGACACCAAGGGCAACGCGGTCGAGGGCAAGCTGACCCCCGACGGCGCCGCCTGGGAGCCGGCCCGCAACCTGGCCGCCGCCACCGAGTACAAGGTGCACGCGGTCGCGAAGGACGAGGCCGGCCGGGAGTCCGCCAAGGACACCACCTTCACCACCCTCACCCCGCAGAACACCTTCGTCGGCCACTACACCCCCGAGGACGGCTCGACCGTCGGCGTGGGCATGCCGGTGTCGATCAACTTCACCCGCGGCATCACCAACACCGAGGCCGTGGAGAAGGCCATCACGGTCACCGCCGAGCCCTCCGTGCCGGTCGAGGGCCACTGGTTCGGCAACGACCGCCTCGACTTCCGCCCGGAGAAGTACTGGGCCGCCGGCACCAAGGTCACCGTGAAGCTCGCCCTCGACGGCGTCGAGGGCCGCCCGGGGGTCTACGGCAAGCAGACCCGTACGGTCACCTTCACCATCGGCCGCTCCCAGGTCTCCACCGTGGACGCGACGGCGAAGACGATGGAGGTCGTCCGCGACGGCCAGGTCATCAAGAACCTCCCGATCACGGCCGGCGCCCCCTCGACGACGACCTACAACGGGCAGATGGTCATCAGCGAGAAGTACAAGGTGACCCGGATGAACGGCGCCACCGTCGGCTTCGGCGGCGAGTACGACATCTCGGACGTCCCGCACGCGATGCGCCTGTCGAACTCCGGCACCTTCGTCCACGGCAACTACTGGGCCCCCTCCAGCACCTTCGGCTCGGAGAACGTCAGCCACGGCTGCGTCGGCCTGGAGGACGAGCGCGGCGCCGGGGACCCGAACACCCCCGCCGCCTGGTTCTTCAACGAGTCCCTCATCGGCGACGTGGTGGTCGTGAAGAACTCCAAGGACAAGCAGATCGCCCCGGACAACGGCCTCAACGGCTGGAACATGGACTGGGCGGAGTGGAAGAAGTAGGCGGATCGCCCCGCTGATCCGGTGGCCCGGTGCTGTGACCCACAGCACCGGGCCACTCCTCGTTAACCGCCGCTAACCTTCCTCGTATGACCATCTCTCTCGAAGTCTCCGAAGGCGTCGGCACCATCCGCCTGGACCGTCCGCCCATGAACGCCCTGGACATCGCCACCCAGGACCGGCTGCGCGAGCTCGCCGTCGAGGCGACCGACCGCGCCGACGTGCGCGCCGTCATCATCTACGGCGGGGAGAAGGTGTTCGCGGCCGGCGCGGACATCAAGGAGATGCAGACCATGGACCACGCGGGCATGATCGCCCGGTCCCGCGCCCTCCAGGACGCCTTCACGGCCGTCGCCCGGATCCCCAAGCCCGTCGTCGCCGCCGTCACCGGCTACGCGCTCGGCGGCGGCTGCGAGCTCGCGCTGTGCGCCGACTACCGGATCGCCGCCGACAACGCCAAGCTGGGCCAGCCCGAGATCCTGCTGGGCCTGATCCCCGGCGCCGGCGGCACCCAGCGGCTGTCCCGGCTGATCGGCCCCTCCAAGGCGAAGGACCTCATCTTCACGGGCCGGATGGTCAAGGCCGACGAGGCCCTCGCCCTCGGCCTCGTGGACCGGGTCGTGCCCGCCGCCGAGGTGTACGAGCAGGCGCACGCCTGGGCGGCCAAGCTCGCCCAGGGGCCGGCGATCGCCCTGCGCGCGGCGAAGGAGTGCGTGGACGCCGGCCTGGAGGCCGACATCGACACCGGCCTGACCATCGAACGCAACTGGTTCGCGGGCCTGTTCGCCACCGAGGACCGCGAGCGCGGTATGCGCAGCTTCGTCGAAGAGGGGCCGGGCAAGGCCAAGTTCGTCTGAGCTCCGCTCTGCGGGTGAATCCCTGCGGGTGGTTTAGCCAGGCCTTAAGGGAGCCTTAAGGCGAAACGGTTGATCAACCCATAGTGATCACTGTTCAGCTGATCGTCACCGCAGGTCAACGTGGCCCGGCGGGTGACCGGTTGCCCGTCGCATATGCCGGTACGCCCTCTCGGAATTCTGGATTCCGGGGGGCGTATTCCCGCGGAACGGCCCGTGCGGACGAGACGGCCGTCCATGATGGGTGCATGGCGGGCCTGGAGGGTATGGATCAGCCGCGGCAGCGCGGCAGCGCTATGGCCGTTCGGCTCACGGCGGCGGTCGAGGAGGAACAGGGCCTCAAGGCGCTGGAGTTGTACGGCAACCCGGCGGAGGTGGAGGTGACCCTGCCGTCCATGCCGGAGTCCGCGAGCACGGCCCGCCGTCTCACCCAGAGCGTGGTGATCCGCTACTGGGGCCTGTCGCCGCAGATCGCCGAGCACGCCGTCCTGCTGGTCTCCGAGCTCGTCGGCAACGCCGTGCGCCACACCGGGGCGCGTTCCTTCGGCTTACGGATGCTGCGCCGCCGCGGCTGGATCCGCGTGGAGGTGCGCGACCCCTCGCGCGGGCTGCCCTGCCTGATGCCGGTGCACGAGCTGGACACCACCGGCCGGGGGCTCTTCCTCGTCGACAAGCTGTCCGACCGCTGGGGCGCCGACCTGCTGCCGCGCGGCAAGATCACCTGGTTCGAGATGCGGGTCGCGGACCGCTGACCTTCCCCTCAAACGCCAGAAACCCCCTGTCGCCGAGGTGGGGCGCTGCGGGGGTTTCATGGGCGCCGAGGACCGGTGGGGTGTGTGGTCCTCGGCGGTTGGGCTTCGCTCGGGTCAATGGGAAGCCGTGGTTCCGACTATGGCAGACGAGGGCCCAAACGCCAAAAGTCCCTACTCGGACATAAGTGTGCATATCCTAAGAGTTTTCATCTAAATCTTAGGTGAGGTGAGCCACTCGCCTCGCAATCCATGAATGACTATCCACCGCTCTGCGTAATTCGTTGATCAGATAGCGGACAGTCGGGCCCTGATCCGCCACTTCCGAACGTCCCAAAATGGGTCAATCATTACCTTCGGGGACGTTCACCACTTAAATGGGCAGGTGCTCTGTTATCCAGACCGCCGTACCGCCCTGCGCGCCACGGTGGCGGTCGCCGCCGGTGCCCTCACCGCGGCCTGCGGCACGGGCGGCGGCCCCTCGGCGCCCCGGCCCGTCCAGGCCGCCCCGGCCAAGCCCGCCCCCGCCAAGCCCGCCCCGGCGGCCGCCCCCGCGCCCCGCCGCTTCCCCGGGCAGCCCGTGGAGATCGCGCACGGCCCCCGCGAGCGCCCCGCGGTCGCGCTCACCTTCCACGGCAACGGGGACCCCGCCACCGGCCGCGCCGTACTCGCCGAGGCCGAGAGGGCGGGCGCGCGGATCACCGTCCTGGCCATCGGCACCTGGCTCGACGACCACCCCGAGATGGCCCGCCGGATCCTCGACGGCGGCCACGAGCTCGGCAACCACACCCAGCGCCACCTCGCGATCGACTCCCTGCCCGAAGAGGAGGCCTACGCCGAGATCACCGGCTGCGCCCAGCGGCTCAAGCGCCTCACCGGCTCGATCGGCACCTGGTTCCGCCCCTCGCAGACCCAGTACGCCAGCCCGCTCGTCCAGAAGCTCGCCCAGCGGGCCGGCTACCCGCACGTCCTCTCGTACGACGTGGACTCCCTCGACTTCACCTCGCCCGGCGCCGCGGCCGTCCTCCGCAACGTCACCGGGACGATCCACGGCGGATCGGTGGTGAGCCTGCACTTCGGCTACGCGGACACGGTCGACGCGATGCCGCCCCTCCTCGAAGAACTCGCGCGCCGCAAGCTGCGCGCGGTGACCACCACGGAGCTGCTGACCCCATGACGACCACCCGCCTTCCCCGGAAGGCCACCGTGCTGCTGGCCGGTCTGGTCCTCGCCGCCCTGGCCGGCTGCGGATCGGCCGACAAGGCGCCCGCCGAGGCGCTCGGCTCCAAGGGGCCGGCCGACCCCGTCAAAGCCGTGCCGGCCGCACCGCCCGGGCTGGCCGGGATGCCCCCGGTGCTCGATCCGACCGACGTGTACGCGGCGGACCGGCCGAACAAGCTCTCCCCGGTGGTCAAGGACTTCCCGTCGCGCGTCTACGTGCCGAACACCAACTCCAACACGGTGTCCGTCATCGACCCGGCCACCTACAAGGTCATCGACACCATCCCCGTCGGCGTCCAGCCCCAGCACGTGGTGCCGTCGTGGGACATGAAGACCCTGTGGGTCAACAACAACCGCGGCCACACCCTCACCCCCATCAACCCGGCCACCGGCGAGGCGGGGGAGCCCGTCGAGGTCCACGACCCCTACAACCTCTACTTCACCCCCAACGGCAAGTACGCCGTCGTGATGGCCTCCATGGACCGCGAGCTGGTCTTCCGCGACCCGCACACCATGAACCGGGTCAAGACCGTCCCCGTGACCTGCTTCGGCGTCAACCACGCCGACTTCTCCCTCGACGGCCGCTACTTCATCGTCAGCTGCGAGTTCTCCGGGGAGCTGCTCAAGGTCGACACGGAGAAGATGGAGGTCATCGGCCAGCAGAAGCTCCCCTTCGAGGGCGCGATGCCGCAGGACGTGAAGGTCTCGCCGGACGGGAAGACCTTCTACGTCGCCGACATGATGGCCCACGGCATGTGGGTGCTCAGCGGCGACAAGTTCGACGTCCCCAAGCTGCTGCCCACCGGCAAGGGCTGCCACGGCCTCTACGTCAGCCGCGACTCCCGCGAGATGTACGTCTCCAACCGCGGCGAGGGCAGCGTCTCGGTCTTCGACTTCAAGAAGAACGCCCTCACCAAGAAGTGGGAGCTGCCCGAGGGCGGCAGCCCCGACATGGGCGGGGTCTCGGCCGACGGCAAGGTGCTGTGGCTGTCCGGGCGCTACAACTCCGAGGTCTACGCCATCGACACCACCACCGGCAAGGAACTGGCGAAGATCCCCGTCGGCAGCGGCCCCCACGGCCTGGCCGTGTACCCGCAGCCCGGCCGTTACTCCCTCGGCCACACCGGCATCTTCCGCTAGGCGGGCCCCGCCCACCGCACCGGAACGCGGCGGTTCCCGGGAGCCCGCACGGCTCCCGGGACCCGTGGGCGGGACCCGCCCCCGGTACGGCTACCCTGAGCCGGTCAACAAGCACCAGGAAGGGGTGGCCCCAGTGGCGGACATCGACAAGGCACGTGAGACGTTCGACCGGTTCGACGCGAACGGCGACGGCGTCATCACGGCCGACGAGTACAGCGCGGCCATGAAGGCCATGGGGGACGCTTTCGTCACCCCCGCGGTCGCCGACGCGATCGTCGCGTCGAAGGACCTCAACGGCGACAAGCTGCTGAGCTTCGACGAGTTCTGGGCCGACCTGAACAAGTAGGGGCCCCGCCGAACGGGCGCCGCGCCCGCCTCCGTCCCGCCCGCCGGGACGGGGGCGCGTCAGGCCCCCGGGCCCGCCATGTCCTCGACCTCGGCGAGGGCCTCCTCCAGCCAGCTCAGCCAGAAGCCCTCCAGGGCGATCCCCCCGTGCAGGACCAGCCGGCGCAGCCGGTCCGGGTCCGCGTCCCGCCCCGGCGGGAAGTCCTTCGCCTCGATGGCCTCGTACTCCGCGAGCTGGGCCCGGTGCAGCTCCAGGTGCCGCCGCAGCTCCGCGCCGAGCCCCTGCGGCCCCACCACCGCCGCCGCCCGGATCCGCAGCAGCAGCGCGTCCCGCATCGGCTTGGGGTCCTGCCGCTCGTCCACCCAGCGCGCCAGCTCCGCGCCGCCGTCGGGCAGCACCTCGTACTGCTTGCGCTGCCCCCGCACGGGCACCTCGCTGGGCAGCGCCCGGATCAGCCCGGCCTCCTCCAGCCGCCCCAGCTCCCGGTAGATCTGCTGGTGCGTCGCCGACCAGAAGTAGCCGATCGACTTGTCGAACCGCCGGGTCAGCTCCAGCCCGGAAGAGGGCCTCTCCAACAGCGCGGTGAGAATGGCATGCGGCAACGACATGCGGCCATCCTAGGTGTGGGCAATCGTCCCGCAGGGCGGGACGGGTGGGCACACCGGGACAACGCCGCCCCGCGGCTCCGACCCCGCCCCGCCCCCGGCACGGCTTCCGCTCAGGCCAGCGCGCCCAGCTCCTCCGGCGTGCGCGGCCCGGGGGCGTCCGCGTCCAGGAGACCGCGGGCCCGCAGGTACGCCCCCACCACCGGCGCCCACGCCACCCGCAGCCCGGCCGACGCCAACAGCTCCGGATCCGACAGCAGCACGGCGGCCGCCCCCACCCGCACCCCGGAGGGCGTGAGCACCGCCGCGTCGTCCGCCCACCGGACCGCCAGGTCCACGTCGTGGGTGGCCATCACCACCGTGGTGCCCGCCGCCCGCAGCCCCGCCAGGACGTCCAGCAGCCGCTCCTGCCCGTCCGGGTCGAGGCCCGCCGTCGGCTCGTCCAGGATCAGCACCCGGGGCGCCATCGCCACCGCCCCCGCGATCGCCGCCCGCTTGCGCTGCCCGTACGACAGCAGGTGCGTCGGGCGGTCGCGCAGCGCCGTGATGTCGAGTGCGGCCAGCGCGGAGTCCACCCGCTCCCGGACCTCCGCCTCCGGGAGCCCCAGGTTCATCGGGCCGAAGGAGACGTCCTGCTCCACCGAGGCGGCGAAGAGCTGGTCGTCGGGGTCCTGCACCACCAGCTGCACGGTGGTCCGCAGCCGGGTCAGCCCCCGCCGGTCGTACGCGACCTCGGTCCCCTCCAGCCTCAGCGCCCCCGATGCGGGCCGCAGGCCCCCGCTCAGCAGCCGCATCAGCGTGGTCTTGCCGCTGCCGTTGCGGCCCAGCAGCACCAGCGCCCGCCCCTCGGCGATGGCGAAGTCCACCCCCGACAGCACGGCCGGCCCGTCCTCGTACGCGTACCCCGCGCCGACCAGCTCCACCAACGGGGTCACAGCCCCAGCTCCTTCAGTACGAGGGTTCCCGCGACCAGGCCGGCCGGCAGGGCGACGGCGGCCGCCAGGAACCGCCGGGACAGCTTCGCCGGCGGGACCAGGACCCGCAGCGCGCCGTCGTAACCGCGCCCCGCGAGCCCCTCCTGGAGCCGGGCGGCGCGGTCGAAGGCCCGGACGAACGAGGTCGCCGCGAGCCCCGCCACCGAGCGCCACGCGGCCGCCCGCCCGGACTGCCCGAGCCGGGCCGCCTGGGCCCGGCGGACCTGCGCCAGGGAGTCCAGCAGCAGGAAGCCGATCCGGTACATGACCAGGGCCACGTCCACCACGGGCGCCGGCACCCCGGCCCTTACCAGCCGGGGCAGCACGTCCGAGACGGGCGTGGTGAAGGCGAACAGCAGCACCCCCAGCGAGGCGGCCGAGGTGCGCAGCAGCAGGTCCAGCGCGTGCCGGGGCCCGTCCGGGGCCGGCGCGAGGAAACCGTCCGGGCCGCCCACCGACACCAGCAGGGGCAGCGCCCCCGTGACGCAGAACCCCAGCGGGACCCGGAAGGCCCGCCACAACTGCCGCCCGGACACCCCGGCGGGCCCCAGCAGCACGGCCAGGGTGGCCGCGGCCACCAGCGGTCCGCCGGGCCACGGCGGCAGGCACACCGCGGTGAGGGTCAGCCCGAACCCCAGGACGGCCTTCTCCAGCGGATGGCGGCCGCGCCAGCGGCTGGAGTGCGCCGCCACGTCGATGGGCAGCACCGGCTACGGCTCCCGCGCGGGCTCGGCGGGTGCCTGCGCCTGCGCGAGGGCCTGCGCCGCACCCTGGCGGCGGCCCTTGCGGACCCCGAAGTAGTACGCGAGGACGCCCGCGCCCAGGGCCGCCTGGAGGGCGAACAGCGCCGACTCGATCTCGCCCGACGGGGGCTCGTACAGCGGGGAGAACCAGGGCTTGTAGTCCGGCTTCAGCTCGGTGATGGCCGACTCCGCCTGGGCGTCGGCGCCCGCGAAGGGCTCCTCCTTGCCCTCGCCGAGCCCCAGCGCGAGCGGGAGCACGGCCAGCGCCGCCACCAGGAGCAGCAGCAGGGTGTTGATCTTGGCGTTCCTGGTCATCGGGCCGTCGCCTCCTCGGTCCGCGGCGTACCGGTCAGCTTGGCGATCCCCAGCCGGACCAGGTCCGACTTGCTCGACTGCATCAGCAGCCGCATCACGAGCACCGTCAGCAGCCCCTCGCTGACGGCGAGCGGGATCTGGGTGAGCGCGAAGATGCCGGCGAACTTCTCCAGGGAGCCGAGGAAGCCGCTGGCCGGGTCGGGGAAGGCCAGCGCCAGCTGGACCGAGGTCACGCAGTAGGTGACCAGGTCGGCGAAGAAGGCCCCGAAGAACACGGTGACCATCAGCGGGGCGCCGGACCGGCGCAGCAGCCGGTAGACCGCGTACCCGGCCCAGGGCCCGGCGATGGCCATCGAGAAGACGTTGGCGCCCAGGGTGGTGAGCCCGCCGTGCGCCAGCAGCAGGGCCTGGAACAGCAGGGTGATGGTGCCGAGCACCGCCATGATGGGCGGCCGGAACAGGATGGCGCCGAGTCCGGTCCCGGTGGGGTGCGAGCAACTGCCCGTGACCGAGGGGATCTTCAGGGCGGACAGGACGAAAGTGAACGCTCCGGACGCCCCCAGGAGCAGCGTGCTCTCCGGGTGGGACTTCACCTCGCGGGTCAGGGCGCGGACCCCGTGGACGACGAACGGGGCGGACGCGGCGCCCCAGGCGGCCGCGTGCAGCGGGGGCAGGAACCCCTCGGCTATGTGCATGAGTCGGGAGACCTCTCCAGCACCTCGTGGATGGACGTAAGCGCCCCGGCCGGTCTCCTGGCTGACGGGTACTGCCGCCCCGGCTCCGCCTTCCCGGGTCCGTACGGTCTCCCGTGCGGTCCCAGTGGCTCCCGCGAGGGGTGGAGCTGGACTTCCCGATCACAGTGGCGAGGGCCGCACCGGTTTCACACCGGTTTCCCGAACACCAAGGCCCGCTGACCCTAGTCGCCCGCACGGACCGGTATCAACCCGGACCGATCCGGCCGATCGGACGGCCGAATTCCGTTTGCCCCCCGGACGGGCCCCGAGCGCTGGCGGGGGCGGCGGCCGGCCCGCAGGGTGGGGGTGTGGCCGACTACGACTACTCCGACCTGTCCGCAGTCTTCGTCAACTGCACCCTCAAACGCTCTCCCGAGACCAGCAACACCGAGGGGCTGATCTCCAAGAGCCGCGCCGTCATGGAGTCGGCCGGGGCCCGCACCGAGCTGATCCGCGCCGTCGACCACGACATCGCGACCGGCGTCTGGCCGGACATGACCGACCACGGCTGGGAGAGCGACCAGTGGCCGGTGCTCTACAGCCGGATCATGGACGCCGACATCCTCGTCCTGTGCGGCCCGATCTGGCTCGGCGACAACAGCTCCGTCATGAAGAAGGTCGTCGAGCGGCTGTACTCCTGCTCCTCGCTGCTGAACGACGCGGGCCAGTACGCCTACTACGGGCGCGTCGGCGGGGCGCTGATCACCGGGAACGAGGACGGCGTCAAACACTGCGCCATGAACCTCCTCTACAGCCTCCAGCACCTGGGCTACGCGATCCCGCCGCAGGCCGACGCGGGCTGGATCGGGGAGGCCGGGCCCGGGCCCTCGTACCTGGACCCGGGCTCCGGCGGCCCCGAGAACGACTTCACCAACCGCAATACGGCGTTCATGTCCTGGAACCTGATGCACCTCGCGGCGCTCCTCAAGCGCGCCGGCGGCTTCCCCGCCCACGGCAACCAGCGGTCCCTGTGGGACGCCGGCTGCCGTTTCGACTTCCCGAACCCGGAACACCGCTGAGGGCGGCCCGGTGTCAGCAGGTGTTCGGGTGGGCGACGTCCACCACGAGCCGCTCGGGCGCGTGCAGGACGGAGGTGCTGTAGACGGGCTGGGTGTCGAAGGCGGCTCCGAAGGTCACGTACCCCTCGTAGTCGCCGGTCAGGGCGAGGCCCTTGAGCTTGCTGAGGCCGATCTGCTGGAGCCGGGGCCCCCGGTAGACGTTGTTGCCCGCGTCGTCGTGGCCGGCGGCGGGGTGCAGGCGGATCTCCAGGAAGTACTTCCCCGGCAGCGGGACGGGCTTGCCCGACCCGTCGTAGACCAGCTGGGAGACGGGAGTGACGGTGAAGGGCGGAACGGAGCCCTGGAGGTCGACGACGATCCGGTCGTACGTGCAGTGACCGCCCCAGCGGGCGTTGACGACGAGCGGGGTCGTGGAGCGGACGGCGGCCGGTGCGGCTGCCGAGGCCGGTGCGGCGAGCGCGAGCCCTGCGGTCAGCAGGGCGCCCGTGGCCAGGGCCACGATCCGGCGGCGGTGCGGGTGGTGACGCATGGCGTCCCCCCGATCCTCTGAGACGGGAACCGACTGTCACCCGGTAGGACACCCGAGGGGCCCCCGCGGTTGCGCGGGGGGCCCGGCCCGGCCTCAGAAGGTCAGCAGGGCGCTCAGCTCGGCGTCCAGGTCGTAGTGCCGGTCCTCCTGCCCGCGCGGGACCAGCTCGGTCATCCGCCGGCACAGCTCGCGCACGTCCTTGGCCCGCGCGGAGACCACGCAGCCGCGCTCGCCGTTGCTGAGGGCCAGCAGGACGCGCGGCTCGGTGCCCGTCCAGCGCGGCCACACCTGTATGTCGCCCTCTCCGGTGGGGCAGGTCTGCCCGTCGATCAGCAGCTCCCGCGAGAAGACCCAGCGGGCGATCCGCGTCCCGCCGCCCCGGAACTCCACGGCGACCTCGTAGGGCCGGTCCGTGCGGTAGACGAAGGCGCCCTCCAGGGGGACCGGCAGCGGCGCGGCCTCCAGCCGCAGCGGCAGGACACGGTGTTCGGTGATGGCCATGGCGGCCGCCTCTCTTCGCGGGCTAGCAGCGCCCCCCGCAGCACGCTAGTGCACCGGCCGCCCGCCGCCGGGGGCCGAAGGTCCCGACCCGGGCGGGCCGTGGGACCCCTCTTCGCCCACGCGCGGAGGGGCCCGGCGCACCCGCGCCGGGCCCCTCGTCACGCTGCGCCGATCAGGTCAGCACTCGATGACGTTGACCGCGAGACCGCCGCGCGCGGTCTCCTTGTACTTGACCTTCATGTCGGCCCCGGTCTCCTTCATGGTCTTGATGACCTTGTCCAGGGAGACCTTGTGGCTGCCGTCGCCGCGCATCGCCATCCGCGCCGCCGTGACGGCCTTGACGGCCGCCATGCCGTTGCGCTCGATGCACGGGATCTGCACCAGGCCGCCGACGGGGTCGCAGGTCAGGCCCAGGTTGTGCTCCATGCCGATCTCGGCCGCGTTCTCCACCTGCTCCGGGGAGCCGCCCAGCACCTCGGCCAGGGCGCCCGCCGCCATCGAGCAGGCGGAGCCGACCTCGCCCTGGCAGCCGACCTCGGCGCCCGAGATGGAGGCGTTCTCCTTGAAGAGCATGCCGATGGCGCCGGCGGCCAGCAGGAAGCGCACCACGCCGTCCTCGTCCGCGCCGGGCACGAAGTTCACGTAGTAGTGCAGGACGGCCGGCAGGACGCCCGCGGCACCGTTGGTGGGCGCGGTGACGACGCGGCCGCCGGCCGCGTTCTCCTCGTTCACGGCCATCGCGTAGATCGTCGTCCACTCGCTGCGGTGCAGCAGCGGGTCGCCCTCGGTGCGCAGCTGGCGCGCCGTGGAGGCGGCCCGGCGCTTGACGCGCAGCCCGCCCGGGAGGATGCCCTCGCGGGACATGCCGCGCGAGACGCAGGACTGCATGACGCGCCAGATCTCCAGGAGGCCCTCGCGGATCTCCTCCTCCGTGCGCCAGGCCTTCTCGTTCTCCATCATCAGGGAGGAGATCGACAGGCCGGTCTCGTTCGCGAGGCGGAGCATCTCGTCGCCGGAGCGGAAGGGGTACTTCAGGACGGTGTCGTCCAGCTTGATCCGGTCCTGGCCGACCGCGTCCTCGTCCACGACGAAGCCGCCGCCGACCGAGTAGTAGGTCTTCTCCAGCAGCGGGGCGCCCGAGGCGTCGTACGCGAAGAGGGTCATGCCGTTCGCGTGGTAGGGCAGCGAGCGGCGGCGGTGCAGGATCAGCTGGTTCGGCTCGTCGAAGTCGATCTCGTGGACGTCCCCTATCTCCGTGCCCAGCAGCCGCAGCTTCCCGGTCTTGCGGATGCGCTCGACCTCGTCGTCCGCGGTCTCCACGTCGACGGTGCGCGGGGAGTGGCCCTCCAGGCCCAGCAGGACCGCCTTGGGCGTGCCGTGGCCGTGGCCGGTGGCGCCGAGGGAGCCGAAGAGCTCCGCCCGGACGGAGGCGGTCTGGGCGAGGACGCCGTCCTTCTTCAGGCGGGACACGAACATGCGCGCCGCGCGCATCGGGCCGACCGTGTGGGAGGAGGAGGGGCCGATACCGATGGAGAAGAGGTCGAAGACGGAGATGGCCACTGGCGGACTCCCTTGTCGGCTCGTGGGGTGGAGAGAGGGCAGGGGTGTGGTGGAGCGGGGTGGTGCGCGGGGGATCTGCGGATTTTGTCCGGCAGACGAGCGTAACGCGTGGAGATGAACGTTTCTGCTCGCGGAAGGGTCCGGTGGACGTGAGTCAGCTCGCGTTCCGGTGCCCGGCGGGGGAGGGGGCCGGGGGAGAAGACAGAAAGGGGCCCGGCCCTGTGCGGAACAAGGCCGGGCCCCTCCTGGCCCGTGACTACAGCGACGGGTAGAGCGGGAACTTCGCGGCGAGCGCGGAGACGCGCGCCTTGAGGTCGTCCGCGTCGAACGCCGGCTTCAGGGCCTGCGCGATGATCTCGGCGACCTCGCGGAAGTCCTCGGCGCCGAAGCCGCGGGTGGCGAGCGCCGGCGTACCGATGCGCAGACCCGAGGTGACCATCGGCGGGCGGGGGTCGTTCGGGATCGCGTTCCGGTTGACCGTGATGCCGATCTCGTGGAGCCGGTCCTCGGCCTGCTGGCCGTCCAGCTCGGAGTTGCGCAGGTCGACCAGGACCAGGTGCACGTCGGTGCCGCCGGAGAGGACGGAGACGCCCACCTCGGTGACGTCCGGCTGGACCAGGCGCTCGGCGATGATCTTCGCGCCCTCCAGGGTGCGCTCCTGGCGCTCCTTGAACTCGGGCGAGGCCGCGACCTTGAAGGAGACCGCCTTGGCCGCGATCACGTGCTCCAGCGGACCGCCCTGCTGGCCCGGGAAGACCGCGGAGTTGATCTTCTTGGCCAGCTCCTGCGTCGACAGGATGACACCGCCGCGCGGACCGCCGAGGGTCTTGTGCGTGGTGGTGGTGACCACGTGGGCGTGCGGCACCGGGTTCGGGTGCAGGCCCGCGGCGACCAGGCCCGCGAAGTGGGCCATGTCGACCATCAGGTACGCGCCGACCTCGTCCGCGATCCGGCGGAAGGCGGCGAAGTCCAGCTGGCGCGGGTAGGCGGACCAGCCGGCGACGATCAGCTGCGGCTTGGACTCCTTGGCGAGGCGCTCGACCTCGGCCATGTCGACCTGGCCGGACTCGTCGACGTGGTACGGGACCACGTTGTAGAGCTTGCCGGAGAAGTTGATCTTCATGCCGTGGGTCAGGTGACCGCCGTGGGCCAGGTTCAGGCCCATGATCGTGTCGCCCGGCTTCAGCAGCGCGAACATCGCGGCGGCGTTGGCCTGCGCACCGGAGTGCGGCTGGACGTTCGCGGCCTCGGCGCCGAAGAGCGCCTTGATGCGGTCGATCGCGATCTGCTCGACCACGTCGACGTGCTCGCAGCCGCCGTAGTAGCGGCGGCCCGGGTAGCCCTCGGCGTACTTGTTGGTCAGGACCGAGCCCTGGGCCTCCATGACGGCGACCGGAGCGAAGTTCTCCGACGCGATCATTTCCAGGGTCGACTGCTGGCGTACGAGCTCGGCGTCGACGGCGGCGGCGACGTCGGGGTCGAGCTCGTGGAGGGGGGTGTTCAGAACGGACATCAGGATCCCCTGGGGTGTCAGTTACCGGCGGTGAGGGCGGTGTACTCGTCGAAGGAGAGCGCGTCCTTGGGCTCCTCCGAGAGCTTCACCTTGAACAGCCAGCCACCCTCGAACGGGGCGGAGTTCACCAGCGCCGGGTCGTCCACGACGTCCTGGTTGAACTCGACGATCTCACCGGAGACGGGGGAGTACAGGTCGCTGACCGACTTGGTCGACTCCAGCTCGCCACAGGTCTCGCCCTCGGTGACGGTGTCGCCGACCTCGGGGAGCTGGGCGTAGACGACGTCACCGAGTGCGTCGGCGGCGAAGGCCGTGATGCCGACCGTCGAGACGCCGTCGACGGCGTCCGACAGCCACTCGTGCTCCTTGGTGTAACGCAGCTGCTGGGGGTTGCTCATGACCTGATTCTCCTGGATGCGGTGCGGTGGATACGAACGGTGGTCTTGCGTGCCGACGGCGGGGCCGGCGGCGCCGGGTCCCGGGGACCCGAGGGTCACTTCTGCCGCTTGTAGAACGGCAGGGCCACGACCTCGTACGGCTCATGCGTACCGCGAATGTCCACGCCGACGCCGGAGGCGCCGGGCGCGGCGTGCTCCGCGTCGACGTACGCCATGGCGATCGGCTTGCCCAGCGTCGGGGACGGGGCGCCGGAGGTGACCTCGCCGATCACCTTGCCGTCGGCGACCACGGAGAAACCGGCGCGCGGGACGCGGCGGCCCTCGGCGATCAGGCCGACCAGCTTGCGCGGGGCCTGCGTGGCGGCGCGCTCGGCGGCGGCCTCCAGGGCGGCGCGGCCGACGAAGTCACCCTCCTTCTCGAACTTCACGACCCGGCCCAGCCCGGCGTCGAAGGGGGTGAGGGAGGTGGTGAGCTCGTGCCCGTACAGCGGCATGCCCGCCTCCAGGCGCAGGGTGTCGCGGCAGGACAGGCCGGCCGGGACCAGGCCGACGCCCTCGCCCGCCTTGGTCAGCGCCTGCCACAGCTCCACGGCGTGCTCGGGGGAGACGAACAGCTCGAAGCCGTCCTCGCCCGTGTAGCCGGTGCGGGCGATCAGCGCGGGCACGCCCGCGACGGTGCCCGGCAGGCCGGCGTAGTACTTCAGGCCGTCCAGGTCGGCGTCGGTCAGCGACGCGAGGATGCCGGGGGACTCGGGGCCCTGGACGGCGATCAGCGCGTACGCGTCACGGTCGTCGCGGACCTCGGTGTCGAAGCCGGCGGCGCGCTCGGTCAGCGCGTCCAGCACCACCTGGGCGTTGGAGGCGTTGGCGACGACCATGTACTCGGTCTCGCCGAGGCGGTAGACGATCAGGTCGTCCAGGATCCCGCCGTCCTCCTGACAGATGTGCGTGTAGCGGGCGCGGCCGACGCCGACGGTGGAGATGTTGCCGACGAGGGCGTAGTCCAGCGCCTTCACGGCCTCCGGGCCGGTGAGGGTGATCTCGCCCATGTGGGAGAGGTCGAAGAGGCCGGCCGTGGTGCGCACGGCGTTGTGCTCGTCGCGCTCGCTGGCGTAGCGCAGCGGCATGTCCCAGCCCGCGAAGTCGGTCATGGTCGCACCGAGCGACCGGTGCAGCGCGTCGAGCGCGGTCAGGCGGGGGGCAGTGCTCATGGGTGTGGCTCCCGGGTCCCAGGGCATGACATGACGAGGACGATCCTCCCCATCTGTCATCGGAACCTGAGAGGTTCGCCGGGAGTTCCCGCGCGGGGAACGCCGACTTGCACCTTGGGTGGAGCTGCGGACAGCTCGCTTTTCAGATCTGCCTCATCCACGCGGTACGGGGCCTGAGAGATTCAAGGGAGGAACTTGCTCCTTCGGCGCCCGGGCACGGCCTCGCGGCCAGCCGGGACTCTCCCGCGCGGATTCAAGCGGCCGGTATGCAGTTGGTGTCCAGATGGCGCACATCATTGCACGGGTCGGGCGGAAGCGGGCAGTGGGGCCCGGAAGAACGTGCGGAACGCCTGCGGCCCCCGGGCCCCCGTGGTTCCGGGTGGCGGACGGGCCGCCCGGAACCGGGCCGCCCGGATTACCGTCTCTTTACATTCAGCGGGCATGGGGCCCTCGCGGCCCGACTCGGGGGGAGACGATCACGTTGCGGAGATTCGGAGTGGTGACCAGTACGGGGACGGTGGACGAGGTCCGGGGGCGGCCCCTCGCGTCCCGGACCGCCCCCGCCGCCGGCACGGTCCGCGACCTGCGCGGACGGGTGGCGCGCGGCCCCCGGCGGCTGAGCTTCCGCGCGGGGGACATCGTGGTGGTGTCCGGTCTGCCGGGCGGCGGCAAGACCACCCTGATCAAGCGGGCCGCGCCGGGCGGGGGCATCGACTCCCAGGACGTCCGCGAGCGCTGGGAGGGCCGGATGCCGCGAGCCCTGCCGTACGGGGCGTACCGCCCGCTGGTCCGGGTGTCCCATTACTGGACCCTCTGGCGCGAGCTGCGCTCCGGCGCCTCTCTGGTCGTCCACGACTGCGGCACCCAGACCTGGGTCCGGGCCCTCCTGGCGGCCTCCGCCCGGCGCCGGGGGCGCCGTCTCCACCTGCTCCTGCTGGACGCCACCCCGCAGGAGGCCCTCGCCGGCCAGACCGCCCGCGGCCGAGGTGTCTCGCCCTACGCCTTCGCCCGCCACCGCACGGCGGTGACCCGCCTGCTCGCGGCGGCCGAGTCGGGCCGCTCCCCGCGCGGCTGCGCCTCGACCACCCTCCTGGACCGCCCGTCCGCCGCGAACCTGGCGGAGATCACCTTCACGCCCTGACGTCTACGGCCCGGGTACGCCGCTGCGCGGGGCGGAGGTCCCCCACCCGCCCTTCGCCCGTCCCCCGGGGCTATCTGTAGCCCCGCCAGGGGGCACCTCCCAGCGGTAGCTGGGGGAGATTGAGGCGCGGGGGTCCGGGGGCGGAGCCCCCGGGGAGACGGCTCCGGGCAGCGGCAGCGGCATCGGCACCGGATAGCCTCGGGGCGGTATTCGCCACGGAAACCCAAACGGAGAGCAGGGGCACATGCACGGCAACGGCTGGCCGGCGAACGAGTTGGAGCAGGTGCTCGGAACGGCCCTGGGACAGCCGGACGCCGGCCCCCGCATCCTGGAGGCCCTCGGCCGCGGCCAGGTCTGGATCCCGCTCCCCCAGGGCGGCGGCCCCGACAGCACCTCCCTCGACCTCCCCACCATGCTGATCGCCGGCCAGGCGTACGTCCCCGTCTACAGCTCCGAGGCCCAGTTCCGCTTCGCCGCCGGCCCCGCCATGGACTTCGCGATCGCCCCCGCCGTGGAGTTCGCCCGCGGCCTGCCCCCGCAGCTCGGCATCGCCGTGAACCCCGAGGGCGCCGTCGGCGTCCCCCTGCCGCCCGCCGCCGTCGCCGAGCTCTGCCGCGCCGGCCGCACCGAGCTCGACGGCCCGGCCAGCGGCGCCCGCGTCCGGCTCTTCGAGCCCGACTGGCAGGACGACCCCGTCGACTTCCTCACCGCCGCCGCCGAGGAGTTCCGCGCCACCGGCGTCGTCTCCGCCGCGCACCGCTGCCTGGCCAGCGTCGAGGGCAAGGGTCCCGAGCTCTACATCGGCGTCCAGCTGGTGGGATGGGACGCCGGATCCCGGGCCGCCCCGCTGGAGGCGCTCGGCCGCGCCCTGGCCCGCGTACCCGCGCCCTGGCCGGTGCAGTTGATCCTGCTGGAGGCCGCCGAGGACCCGGTCACGGACTGGATTCGTGAGCGCGTGCGCCCCTTCTACCTCGCGTAGCGACGCTTAAGCTGTTCGGGACGTGGAGACGACGGGCGGACGAAGACGAAGAGGGGTACCCGGGTGAGTGCGTCAGGCACGGCCGCGGCCGGGCAGGTCGAGCACATGCTGCGCCAGGTGACTCCCGGGCGCTATGAGAACTACGAGTCATTCCTGCACGCCCTCGCCGAGGGCAGGCTGTGGATGCTGCTCTGGCAGGGGCAGCCCGGCTCCCCGGACGCCCAGTACGGCGGCATGGAGGTCGACGGCCTCGGCTACGCGCCCTGCGTGACCTCCCCGCAGGAGCTGGCCGCCAGCGGCTGGAACCGCGGCTACGAGGTGGTGACCGGCCGGGACATCGCCCGCGCCCTCTACCCCGACCGCTGGGGCCTGTGGGTCAACCCGCACGCCCAGGGCGGCGGCCTCGGCATCCCCTGGGCGGACCTGCGCCGGGTCGCGACCGGCCTGGACCGGATGCCGGCGGGACCGCTGCGCCTCTCCGAGCCCGCCCTGGAGCTCCCGCAGTTCTACGGCCTGCTGACCCAGCACGCCCACCGCACGCCCGCCGTCCGCTCGCTGCGCCGCGCCTGGGTGCAGCCGGCGCTGGGGTCGGCGTACCTCGCGGTGGGGCTCGACCTCTACGACGCCTCCGCGCCCGCGCTGGAATCCGTCCGGGAGATGATGCGCCAGTCGGTCGGCGCGGTGCCGGACGGGGTTCCGGTGTGCACGGTCGCGCTGGCGGACGAGCACGACCCGGTGGCCATGTGGCTGCGCGCGCAGACCCGGCCCTTCTACGACCGCGAGGGGCAGGCGGCCGCCTACTGAGCCGCCGTCCGCCGCCGGACGGGGACCTCCGGGCCGAACGCCGACCTCGTTACAGGGACATTTCAGGGTATGCCCGCACCGTGAGACGGGCCGTCCAAGGCGACCTCGGGCCGTCGGGAACCACCGTTCCCGGCGGCCTTCCGCTTGTCCGGATTCAGCCCGTCCTGGGCGACCAATTGGCGTACTCCTCCACCGAGTTGTGCGCCATGTCCGTTTGCGTACCGAACGGACGGTCTTGCTCCGCTGAGCCGAGAGCGGAGTCCGGATAACGGGAACTCAAGCCTCAGATCACGGTTGCGCATCCTTTCATCTGCGGGTCTGGCGGCTGGTCGAGCGCCCGATGAAGACTCCCCACCCAAGAGCCGGTCAGTCCTCCGGGAACCGGTTCGGTACGCGCACTCCGCTTGTCGCTCCGCACAGCACTGCCCGCAGTTCCGCATGGCCGCAGTCCTCGCATTCCCCGCGCGTCACCCGGCACTTCCCGTACCTCCCGCAGTTCTCGCAGTACTCACGCACCTCCCGGCGCATTCCGTCCGCGTTCCACCGTGTCCAGAGCACTCCGAGCGCCACTCCGCACCAACGCCGCCACAGCGGCGGGCATGGGCCGACCACCCGTCGGCCGAGAGGGGTCCCCACCACGATGACGGCACCACTGCACGACACGAACGCGGAAACGCCCGCGCCCGTGTCCGTAGCCGACGTCCCTGCCAAGGCCATCGAAGGCCGCTCGCCCGGACGCATCGCCTGGATGCGGCTCAAGCGCGACAAGGTCGCGCTGACCGGCGGCGTGGTCGTGATCTTCCTGATCCTGGTGGCGATCTTCGCGCCGCTGATCGTGAACCTGCTGGGCCACGACCCCAACGAGTTCCACGAGGACCTGATCGACCCCGACCTGGGCACGCCGCTGGGCTCCTGGGGCGGCATGAGCCCCGACCACCTGCTGGGCGTCGAGCCGACCAACGGCCGCGACGTCTTCAGCCGGATCGTCTACGGCGCCCGGATCTCCCTGATCGTCGCCTTCCTGGCGGCCTTCGTCTCGGTGGTCCTCGGCAGCTTCCTGGGCGCCCTCGCCGGCTTCCTCGGCGGCTGGGTCGACGGGGTCATCAGCCGCCTCATGGACCTGCTGCTGGCCTTCCCGCAGCTGCTGTTCACCATCGCCCTGGTCTCCGTCGTCCCCAACTCCGTCTGGGGCTTCGAGGGTTCGGGTGTGCGGATGGGCGTGCTCATCCTCGTCATCGGCTTCTTCGGCTGGCCCTACATCGGACGCATCGTCCGCGGCCAGACGATCTCCCTGCGGGAGCGCGAGTACGTCGAGGCGGCGCGCAGCCTCGGCGCCGGCCGCGGCTACATCCTCGTCAAGGAGCTGATGCCGAACCTGGTCGCGCCGATCCTCGTCTACACCACGCTGATCATCCCGACCAACATCCTGACGGAAGCGGCCCTCAGCTTCCTGGGCGCCGGCGTCAAGCCCCCCACCTCGTCCTGGGGAAAGATGCTCTCCGACGCCGTCCCCATCTACCAGGACGACCCCATGTACATGGTGGTCCCCGGTATGACGATCTTCATCACCGTCCTGGCGTTCAACCTCTTCGGGGACGGGCTGCGCGACGCGCTCGACCCCAAGGGCAGCTGAACCGCTTCTTCGATTCACCACCTATGGAGGTTGGACAACCGTGATCCGCAGAAAGCAGGCCCTCGCGATCGCCGCCGTGATCGCCGCCCTGTCGATGACCGCCGCGTGCGGTGGCGGCGGGGACAAGAAGGACGACAAGGCGGACTCCGCCGACAGCGGCAAGGGCTACAGCGGCGCCGCCGACGGCGTGATCAACGCCTCCGACGCCAAGGGCGGCGAGCTCAAGCTCTGGTCCCCGCAGGACGTCGACTACCTCGACCCGGCCCGCGCCTACTACGGCTTCGTCTGGGACATGCAGCGCCTGTACGTCCGCAGCCTGCTCGCCTACGACGCGAAGCCCGGCAAGGACGGCACCAAGGCGGTCCCGGACCTCGCCGAGGCCCTCCCGGTCGTGACCAACGACGGCAAGACCTACACCCTGAAGCTCAAGGACGGGGTGAAGTTCGAGGACGGCACGCCGATCACCTCGAAGGACGTCAAGTACGGCATCGAGCGCGTCTTCGCGCAGGACGTGCTGTCCGGCGGCCCGACCTACCTGATCGACGTCCTCGACCAGGGCCAGAAGTACCCCGGCCCGTACAAGGACACCGACCCGGACAAGATGGGCCTGAAGTCCGTCCAGACGCCGGACGACAAGACCATCGTCTTCAACCTGGCGAGCGCCAACGCCGACTTCAGCTACCTGCTGGCGATGCCGACCTCCTCGCCGGTCCCGGTGGGCAAGGACACGGGCGCCACCTACACCAACAAGCCGGTCTCCACCGGTCCTTACAAGGTGGAGAGCTTCACCGCCGGCAAGGGCGCGACCTTCGTCCGCAACGAGAACTGGGACCCGAAGACGGACCCGATCCGCAAGGGTCTGCCGGACAAGGTCTCCTTCACGGTGACCACCAACCCGGACGACATGGACCAGCGCCTGCTCTCCGGCGACATCGACCTCGCCATCGACGGCACCGGTGTCCAGCAGGCCGCCAAGAACAAGATCCTCAAGGACGCGAACCTCAAGAAGAACGCGGACAACCCGTTCACGGGCTACATCCGCTACTTCGCCTTCCCGACCACGGTCGCGCCGTTCGACAACATCGACTGCCGCAAGGCCGTCATCTACGCGGCCGACCCGAAGTCCCTGCAGACCGCCCGCGGCGGCCCGACCAGCGGTGACCTCGGCGCGAACATGCTGCCGCCCGGCGTCCCCGGCTCGGACAAGGCCTACGACCCGTTCGGTCTGACGAAGGGCAAGCCGCAGGAGGCCAAGGCCAAGGAGGCCCTCAAGGCCTGTGGCAAGCCGGACGGCTTCGAGACCACCATCGCCGTGCGCAACAACAAGGCGCCCGAGGTGAAGACGGCCGAGTCCCTCCAGGCCTCGCTCGCCAAGGTCGGCATCAAGGCGACGATCGACCAGTACGACGGCAAGCTCAACTCCTCCGTGATCGGTTCGCCCGAGAACGTGAAGAAGAAGAACTACGGCATCATCGTGATGGGCTGGGGCGCCGACTACAACTCCGGCTCGGGCTTCCTCCAGCCGCTGGTCGACGGATCGTTCATCCTGCCGAACGGCAACAACAACTACACGATGATCAACGACCCGGAGATCAACGGCCTGTTCAAGACGGCCGCCACCAAGACTCCGGAAGAGGCCGCGCCCTTCTACACCCAGATCAACCAGAAGGTCATGGAGAAGGCGCTCTACCTCCCGATCAACTTCGACAAGGCGCTCGTGTACCACAACCCGCGCCTGACGAACGTCTACTTCAACGAGTCCTTCGGCAAGATCGACCTCGCCACCGTGGGCATCAAGCAGTAACACCGGCCGGCCCCCGGCCCGAGTCGTCACGTACCACGTAACACCACAGGCAAGTGCCTTCACCGCACATGCGCTAGTCCGAAGGGCAGGTGAAGGCCGCAGGCGGTGGCCGCCGACCCCCACGAGGGGCGGCGGCCACCCGCGCCGGGCGGCCGACTGCAGTGCTCGTCTACCTCATACGGCGGCTGTTCAACGTCGCCGCCACGCTGCTGGTGGTCTCCGTGGTCACCTTCGGCATCTTCTTCGCGGTCCCGAAGCTGACCGGCAGCGATCCCGCGCTCATGTACGCCGGACGCGAGACCAACGAGACCGCCCTGGCGGGCATCCGCGTGAAGATGGGCTTCGACAAGCCGATCTCCGAGCAGTACCTGCTCTTCGTCAAGGGAATCTTCGCCGGCCGCGACTACGACGGCGGCACGGGCGTCACGCACTGCGCGGCACCGTGCTTCGGCTACTCCTTCAAGACCGAGGCGCCCGTCTGGCAGACCATGATGGACCGCATCCCCGTCACCCTCTCGCTCGCCCTCGGCGCGGCGGTCATCTGGGTGCTCGCGGGCGTGGCCACCGGCGTCGTCTCGGCACTCAAACGCAGGACCGCCATCGACCGGACGGTGATGGTCGGCGCCCTCGCCGGCGTCTCCCTGCCGATCTTCTTCACCGGCATGGTCGCCCCCGCGATCTTCGTCTACAGCCTCGGCTGGCTGGACGTCTCCAACTACAAACCCCTGACCGAGGATCCGCTGGCCTGGCTCAACAGCCTGATCCTGCCCTGGGTCACCCTCGCCTTCCTCTTCGCCGCGACCTACGCCCGCATCACCCGGGCGACGATGCTGGAGGTCCTCGGCGAGGACTACATCCGCACCGCCCGCGCCAAGGGCCTCAAGGAGGGCGTGGTCATCCGCAAGCACGCCCTGCGCTCCACCCTCACGCCGATCGTCACCATGTTCGGCCTGGACCTCGGCGGCCTCCTCGGCGGCGCGGTGCTCACCGAGACCACGTTCAACTTCCAGGGCCTGGGGACGGCGGCCGTGGCCGCCATCAGCCAGGGCGACCTGCCCGTGATCATGGGCGTCACCCTCCTCGCCGCGCTCTTCGTGGTGCTGGCCAATCTGATCGTGGACCTGCTGTACGCCGTCATCGACCCGCGCGTGAGGCTGACGTGACCGAGAACCAGAACAACGGCGCGCCCGCCTTCGTGCCCGAGCAGGGGACCCCGCGCGACGGCGCCCCCTTCCTGTCCGTGCGCGACCTGAAGGTGCACTTCCCCACCGACGACGGGCTCGTGAAGTCCGTCGACGGCCTCTCCTTCGACCTCGAACGCGGCAAGACCCTGGGCATCGTGGGCGAGTCCGGCTCCGGCAAGTCCGTCACCTCGCTGGCCATCATGGGCCTGCACCGCACCGGCAACGCCCGCAGCCGCCCGCACATCTCGGGCGAGGTCGTCCTCGACGGCGAGGAGCTCGTCGGCGCCTCCGCCGACCACGTGCGCCGGCTGCGCGGCCGGAAGATGGCGATGGTCTTCCAGGACCCGCTGTCCGCGATGCACCCGTACTACTCGGTCGGCAAGCAGATCATCGAGGCGTACCGGACCCACCACGACGTCGACAAGAAGACGGCCCGCACCCGCGCCGTCGAGATGCTCGACCGCGTCGGCATCCCCGAGCCCCACCAGCGCGTGGACGCCTACCCGCACGAGTTCTCGGGCGGCATGCGCCAGCGCGCCATGATCGCGATGGCCCTGGTCAACAACCCCGAACTGCTCATCGCGGACGAGCCGACCACCGCCCTGGACGTCACCGTCCAGGCGCAGATCCTCGACCTGATCCGCGACCTGCAGAAGGAGTTCGGCTCCGCGGTCATCATGATCACGCACGACCTCGGCGTGGTCGCCGAGATGGCCGACGAGCTCCTCGTGATGTACGGCGGCCGCTGCGTCGAGCGGGGTTCCGCCGAGAAGGTCTTCTACGAACCCCGGCACCCCTACACCTGGGGGCTGCTCGGCTCCATGCCGCGCATCGACCGCGACCAGACCGACCGGCTGATCCCGGTCAAGGGCTCGCCGCCCAGCCTCATCAACATCCCGAGCGGCTGCGCCTTCAACCCCCGGTGCCCCTACGCCGACGTGCCCAAGGGCGGCATCACCCGCACCCAGCGCCCCGAGCTGACCGAGGACGGCAGCCGGCACTGGTCCGCCTGCCACATGTCGCAGGAGGAGCGGACCCGGATCTGGACCGAAGAGATTGCGCCGAAGCTGTGACCGACATGAAGAAGGCACCCGCCTCCTCCGCCGCCCCCGCGGACACCGCCGAGCCGGAGACCCTCCTGAAGGTGTCCGGCCTGGTCAAGCACTTCCCCATCAACAAGGGGCTGCTGCGCCGCCAGGCCGGGGCCGTCAAGGCCGTCGACGGGATCGACTTCGAGGTCCGGCGCGGTGAGACCCTCGGCGTCGTCGGCGAGTCCGGCTGCGGCAAGTCGACGATGGGCCGCCTCATCACCCGCCTGCTGGAGCCCACCGGCGGCCGCATCGAGTTCGAGGGCCGGGACATCACGCACCTGGGCGTCTCCCAGATGCGCCCGCTGCGCCGCGACGTGCAGATGATCTTCCAGGACCCGTACGGCTCGCTGAACCCCCGCCACACGGTCGGCGCGATCGTCTCGGCCCCCTTCAACCTCCAGGGGGTCACCCCGGAGGGCGGGGTCAAGGCGGAGGTCCAGCGGCTGCTGTCCCTGGTCGGCCTGAACCCGGAGCACTACAACCGCTACCCGCACGAGTTCTCCGGCGGCCAGCGCCAGCGCATCGGCATCGCCCGCGCCCTGGCCCTCAAGCCGAAGCTCGTCGTCGCGGACGAGCCGGTCTCCGCGCTGGACGTGTCGATCCAGGCCCAGGTGGTCAACCTGCTGGACGACCTCCAGCAGGAGCTGGGGCTCACGTACGTGATCATCGCGCACGACCTGTCGGTCATCCGGCACGTCTCGGACCGCATCGCGGTGATGTACCTCGGCAAGATCGTGGAGCTGGCCGACCGCAAGTCGCTGTACGAGTCCCCGATGCACCCGTACACGAACGCCCTGCTCTCCGCCGTCCCCGTCCCGGACCCGCGCCGGCGCGGGGCGAAGAGCGGCCGCATCCTGCTCAAGGGCGACGTCCCCTCCCCGATCTCCCCGCCGGCCGGCTGCCGCTTCCACACCCGCTGCTGGAAGGCGACGGAGATCTGCAAGACCCAGGACCCGCCCCTGATCCCCCTCAAAACGGGCCACCAGGTCGCCTGCCACCACCCGGAGAACGCCGCGGACCAGACCCCGGCCGAATCCAGCCCCGCCGGCGTTTGAGGCGGTCTTTTCCAGCCCCGCCGGCGATTGAGGCGGAAACGGTGAAAGGGCGGGGCGGGGAGAAGGCTCCGCGCAGCGGAACCCCCGACCCCGCCCCACCCGCCACCGGCGCAACCGCTGGCCGCAGGCCCCGCCGCCCCAGGTGACAATGAGACGTGCTCCACGATCTCTTCCCGCCCGGCGTCCAGCACGCCCTGGACCTCGCCGGCATCTTCGTCTTCGCCCTCGCCGGCGCCCTCCTCGCGGTCCGCAAGAACTTCGACGTCTTCGGCATCGCCGTACTCGCCCTGGTCACCGCCCTCGGCGGCGGCCTCTTCCGCGACCTCTGCATCGGCGCCGTCCCGCCCGCCGCCTTCAGCGAGCTCAGCTTCTTCGTGACGCCCCTGCTCGCCGCCGCGCTCGTCTTCTTCCTCCACCCCGAGGTGCAGCGCATCAACCGGGCCATCAACGTCTGTGACGCCGCCGGCCTCGGCCTGTTCTGCGTGTCCGGCACCACCAAGGCCTACGAGTTCGGCCTCGGCCTGACCTCCTCCGCCGCCCTGGGCGTGGCCACCGCCGTCGGCGGCGGCGTCCTGCGCGACGTCCTCGCCAACGAGGTCCCCTCGCTGCTCCGCGACCGCGAGATGTACGCCGTCCCCGCCGTCGTCGGCGCCTCGATGGTCGCCCTGTTCATCAGCTTCGAGGTGCTGAACGCCCTGACGACCGCCCTCGCGATCGTCACCACGTTCGTCCTGCGCATCCTGGCGATGCAGTACCACTGGCGCGCCCCGCTGGCCTGGAACCGCCGCTCCTCGGTGGCCGAAGAACCCTAGGTCCTCCACCCCGAAAACAAAAGCTACCGCTTAGTAGCTTCCGCGTGTACCGTCGAAGACATGTCACACGCAGCGGCCCAGGCATCCATCGGCGACAGCGAATTCGACCGCGACACCACCATCACGCCCCGCGCGGGCGAGCCCGGGGTGTACGACGCGGAGCTCTCCGCCGGCTGGACGATCATCACCGCCGTCAACGGCGGCTACCTGCTGGCCCTGGTCGGCCGGGCCCTGTCGGCGGCCCTGCCGCACCCGGACCCCTTCACCGTCTCCGCCCACTACCTGACCTCCTCCGTGCCCGGCCCCGCCGTGATCCGCACCGAGGTCGTCAGGGTCGGCCGAACCCTCTCCACCGGCCAGGCCTCCCTCTTCCAGTTCGACGAGAACGGCGCCGAGGTCGAGCGCATCCGCGTCCTCGCCTCGTACGGAGAGCTCGCGGCGCTCCCCGACAGCGTCCACACCGTGGCCCGGCCGCCCGTCATGCCGGCCTACGAGGACTGCCTCGGCGCCGAGGCGGGCCCCGCCCCGATCCCGGGCAGCAGCGCCATCGTGGACCGCCTCCGGCTGCGGCTGGACCCGGCGACGGCCGGCTGGGCCGTCGGGGCGCCCTCGGGCAAGGGCGAGATGCGGGCCTGGTTCGAGCTGGCCGACGGCCGCGACGCCGACCCCCTGTCCCTGCTCCTCGCCGTGGACGCCCTGCCCCCGACCGCCTTCGACCTCGGCCTGCTGGGCTGGGCCCCGACGGTCGAACTCACCACCCACATCCGCCACCGCCCGGCCCCGGGCCCCCTCCGCGTGGGCATCGTCACCCGCAACCTGGCGGGCGGCTTCCTGGAGGAGGACGCGGAGGTCTGGGACTCGGCCGACCGCCTCGTCGCCCAGTCCCGCCAGCTGGCCAGGGCCCCGCGCTAGACCGGGCCCGCCGTCCCCGGGGGGAGACGGCGGGCCCGCGCCACACCCCGCGGCCCGGCCTCGGTCCGCTGGAACCGGCCGGGACCCGACCCGGCCGGGACCCGGCGGGGCGGGCGGCTCGTAGAATCAAAAAATCATGGCCTACCTCGACCACGCCGCGACCACACCGATGCTCCCGGAAGCCGCCGCGGCGATGACCGCGCAGTTCGCCGCCACCGGTAACGCCTCCTCCCTGCACGCCGCCGGCCGCCGCGCCCGCCGCACCGTCGAGGAGGCCCGCGAGGCCCTCGCCGAAGCGCTCGGAGCCCGCCCCAGCGAGGTGGTCTTCACCGCCGGCGGCACCGAGGCCGACAACCTCGCCGTCAAGGGCCTCTACTGGGCCCGCAGGGACGCCGACCCGGTCCGCACCCGGATCCTCGCCAGCCCCGTGGAGCACCACGCCGTCCTCGACGCGGTCCACTGGCTCGCCGAGCACGAAGGGGCCGACGTCGAGTACCTCCCCGTCGACCACCACGGCCGCGTCCGCCCCGAGGTCTTCCGGGCGGCCGTCGAGCGCAACCCCGACGACATCGCCCTGGCCACCGTCATGTGGGCCAACAACGAGATCGGCACCGTCATGCCGGTCCACGAGCTCGCCGCCGTCGCCCGGGAGCACGGCGTCCCGCTGCACTCCGACGCCGTCCAGGCGGTCGGACAGCTCGACGTCCGCTTCGGGGACAGCGGCCTCGCCGCCCTGACCCTCAGCGGCCACAAGATCGGCGGCCCCTACGGCATCGGCGCCCTGCTCCTGGGCCGCGACCAGACCCCCGTCCCCGTCCTGCACGGCGGCGGCCAGGAGCGGCACGTCCGCTCCGGGACCCTCGACGTGCCCGCCATCGCCGCCTTCTCCGTGGCCGCCGTACTCGCCGCCGAGCGGCGCGAGCGGTTCGCCGCCGACATCGGCGCCCTGCGCGACGAGCTGATCGCCGCCGTCCTGGCCGCCGTCCCCGACGCCGTCCTCGGAGGCGACCCCGAGGACCGGCTCCCGGCCAACGCCCACTTCAGCTTCCCCGGCTGCGAGGGCGACTCCCTGCTGCTGCTCCTGGACGCCCAGGGCATCGAGTGCTCGACCGGCTCCGCCTGCACCGCGGGCGTCGCCCAGCCCAGCCACGTCCTGCTCGCGACGGGGACCGACCCCCAGCTGGCCCGCGGCACCCTGCGCTTCTCCCTCGGGCACACCTCCACCAAGGAGGACGTCGCGGCGGTGGCGGCGGCCATCGGCCCGGCCGTGGACCGGGCCCGCACGGCCGGCCTGAGCTAGCCGGTCCCCGCCGGAGCGGTCCGGGAGAGCTCCTCCCGGACCGTCCGCAGGTAGCGGTCCCAGTCCCAGTGCGGTCCCGGGTCGGTGTGGTCGGCCCCCGGGACCTCCGAGTGCCCCAGGAAGTGCGTGCGGTCCACCGGTATGTGATACCTCCGGCAGACGTCCGCCGCCAGCCGCGCCGACGCCGCGTACATCGCGTCCGTGAAGTCCTGCGGCCGGTCCACGAACCCCTCGTGCTCGATGCCGACGCTGCGCTCGTTCATCGACCGGTTCCCCGCGTGGAAGGCCACGTCCAGCTCGCGCACCATCTGCTCCACATGCCCGTCCCGGCGGACTATGTAGTGCGCCGACGCCTTGTGGAAGGGGTTCTTGAACGCGTCCACCGACGAGGCGAAGTCCCCCTGTGTGACATGGACGACGATCCGGTCCACCCGGTAGTCGTCCGGCCGGTCCGCCATCCGCCAGTTCGCCGGCGAGGCCGCCGTCCAGCCCACCCCGGGGGAGTCCACCTCCCCCTCCTTGCGCGGCCTGCTCACTCCCGGCAGCAGCCACCAGGCCCGCCGGAGCTCCTCCTGCGCCGCCAGCGCCCCCACCGCGAGCACTCCCAGCCCGCCGAACAGCACCGCACGCCGGGTCCGGCCGCCGCCCTTCTGCCTCTCGGTCATGTGATCCACCCCCCACCGCCGATAACGCGCGGTGACCCGGCGCGGTTCCCCGTACCCTGGAAGGCGCTATGACTGAGAACCTGCCGCGCACCGCCCGCCCCCTCCGCGTCCTCGCCGCCATGTCAGGCGGCGTCGACTCCGCCGTCGCCGCCGCGCGCGCGGTCGAGGCCGGGCACGACGTCACCGGCGTCCACCTGGCGCTCTCCGCGAACCCGCAGTCCTTCCGGACCGGCGCCCGCGGCTGCTGCACCATCGAGGACTCCCGCGACGCCCGCCGCGCCGCCGACGTCATCGGGATCCCCTTCTACTGCTGGGACCTCGCCGAGCGCTTCCGCGAGGACGTCGTCGAGGACTTCGTCGCCGAGTACGAGGCCGGGCGCACCCCGAACCCCTGCCTGCGCTGCAACGAGAAGATCAAGTTCGCGGCGCTGCTCGACAAGGCCCTCGCCCTCGGCTTCGACGCCGTCTGCACGGGCCACTACGCGACCATCGTCGAGAAGGAGGACGGCACCCGCGAGATGCACCGCGCCTCCGACATGGCCAAGGACCAGTCCTACGTCCTCGGCGTCCTCGACGAGAAGCAGCTGGCCCACGCCCTCTTCCCGCTCGGCGACACCGTCACCACCAAGGACGAGATCCGCGCCGAGGCCGAGCGCCGGGGCCTGGCCGTGGCGAAGAAGCCCGACAGCCACGACATCTGCTTCATCGCCGACGGCGACACCCAGGGCTTCCTCGCCCAGCGCCTCGGCAAGGCCGAGGGCGACATCGTCGACGAGGCGACCGGCGAGAAGGTCGGCACCCACGACGGGGCCTACGGCTTCACCATCGGCCAGCGCAAGGGCCTGCGCATCGGCCACCCCGCCCCCGACGGCAAGCCCCGCTACGTCCTCGACATCTCCCCGGTCGACAACACCGTCACCGTCGGCCCCGCCGAGGCCCTCGACGTCACCGCCCTCACCGCGATCCGCCCCCGCTGGTGCGGCTCCACCGCGGCCGCGGCCGGCACCTACACCGCCCAGCTGCGCGCCCACGGCGGTGAGACGGAGGTCTTCGCCGAGGTCGTGGACGGCGAGCTGCGCGTCCGCTTCACCGAGCCGGTCCGCGGCGTGGCCCCCGGCCAGGCGATCGTGCTCTACGACGGCACCCGCGTGGTCGGCTCCGCCACCATCGCCACGACCACCCGGACGGCCACCGCGGGCGCCTCCGCCTGAGGCCCGGCTAGACCACCGACAGGACGATCTTGCCGGTGGTCCGGCCCCGCTCGCCGAGCTCGTGGGCCTCGGCGGCCCGCTCCAGCGGCAGCACCGCCTCCACCAGCGGCTTCAGCGCGCCGCCGTCGGCCAGCGCCGCGATCTCGCGCAGCCCCAGCCGGTCCGGCTCGACCAGCACCCAGTCCGCGCGGAAGCCGCGGGTGTCGGCCGGGACGTCGTCCGGGCCGGGCAGGGTGACCAGCCGGCCGCCCTCGCGCAGCACCGAGAGGGAGCGCTCGGCGATCTCGCCGCCCAGGCCGTCCAGGACCACGTCCACGTCCGAGACGACGTCCTCGAAGGCCACCGCGCGGTAGTCCACGACCTCGTCCGCGCCCAGCGAGCGCAGCAGCTCGTGCTTGCCCGCGCTGGCCGTGCCGATCACGTACGCCCCGCGCGCCTTGGCGATCTGCACCGCCAGGTGCCCGACGCCGCCGGCGGCCGCGTGCACCAGCACCCGCTCGCCCGGACGCACGTCGGCGGTGTCCACCAGCGCCTGCCAGGCGGTCAGCGCGGCCAGCGGCAGGGCCGCCGCCTCGACGTGGCTCAGCGAGGCGGGCTTCGCCGCCAGCTGCCGGGCCGGGGCGACCGCGTACTCGGCGTAGCCGCCCGCCTGGCGCGGGAAGAGCGGCATCCCGTACACCTCGTCACCCGGGGCGAAGAGGGTCACGCCGGGGCCGACCGCCTCGACGGTGCCGGACACGTCCCAGCCCACGATCGGGGTCTCGCCCCAGGTGATCAGGCCTCCGCTGGCCCGGGTCTTCCAGTCGACCGGGTTCACGCCGGCCGCGTGGACCCGGACGAGGACCTCGCCCAGACCGGGCTCGGGCCGGTCGATCTCCCGCTCGACCAGGTTCTCCGGGCCGCCCCACTCGTTCACGACGATCGCACGCATGTCGTTCTGCCTCATTCCATCTTTTTCCGTCTGATTCCGGGCCGTTTCCCGGCGACGTGTCTCAGACTGGGGCACCGCGCACCCCCGCGGTGTTGGCCGTTTGGCCACTATGTGACAGGATCTGGCCATGGACGAGATGCGGGAAGACACCCCGGAGACGACCCGCGCCGGGAGCGGCGCCGGCGGCAGGCACCTGGTCGCGGTGCTGGCCCTGCCGGGCTTCCCCCCGTTCGAGCTGGGCATCCCCTCCCGGGTCTTCGGCAGCGCCGTGGACGACGACGGCGAAGCCCTCTACGAGGTCGTCGTCTGCACCGCCGACGGCCTTCCCGTCCCCAGCGACTCCGGCTTCACCCTCCAGCCCGCCGCCGGGCCCGAAGCCCTCGCCGCCGCCGACACCGTGATCGTCCCGCCCACCCACGCCATGCCCGAGCTGGGCCTCGGCGGGCCGCTGCCGCCCGTCGTCGCCGCGGCCATCGCGGGCATCCGCCCCGGCACCCGCCTGGTGTCCATCTGCACCGGCTCCTACGTCCTCGCCGCCGCCGGGCTCCTCGACGGCCGGCCCGCCACCACCCACTGGAACCTCGCCCGCGAGTTCCGCCTGGCCTACCCGAGGGTCCGCCTCGACGAGGACGTGCTCTTCGTCGACGACGGGGACGTCCTGACCTCGGCCGGGGTGTCCGCCGGCGTAGACCTGTGCCTGCACCTGATCCGCCGCGACCACGGCGCCGCCGTCACCAACCGGGCCGCCCGCGTGTGCGTCGTCCCGCCCTGGCGCGACGGCGGGCAGGCCCAGTACATCGACCGCCCCGTCCCCGAACCCACCGTCGCCAGCACCACCGCCACCCGCGCCTGGGCCCTGGAACGCCTCGCCGAACCGGTCAGCCTCGCCGAGCTCGCCGCCCACGCCCGGATGAGCCTGCGCACCTTCACCCGCCGCTTCCGCGACGAGGTCGGCATGACCCCGGTCCAGTGGCTCACCGCCCAGCGGCTCGAAGTCGCCCGCGACCTGCTGGAGTCCAGCGACCTGCCCGTCGACCTGGTCGCCCACCGCGCGGGCTTCGGCACGGCCAACTCCCTGCGCCAGCACATGCGCGCGTCCCTCGGGGTCTCCCCGATCGCCTACCGCCGCACCTTCCGGCCCGCCGAGGCCGGCCGGCCCGTGTGACGTACGGCCCGTGTGACACATGACCCCGGAGGTAATCGACCGGCCCGCACCGCCCTGCCAGGATGAGATCAACAAGCCGTCCGGACAAGGGAATCGGAGCCAGACATGACCGCGTACGCCATCGGCCACATACGCCCCGAGACGATGAACGAGGACATCCTCCGGTACATCGAGGAGATCCAGTCGACCATGGACCCCTTCGGAGGCCGCTTCCTCGTCCACGGCAACCCGGTCGAGGTACTGGAGGGCTCCTTCCCCGGCGACCTGGTGCTCATCGCCTTCCCGGACATCGAGCGCGCCCGCGCCTGGTACGCCTCCCCGGCCTACCAGGAGATCCTGCCCCTGCGCACCCGGCACATCCCCGGCGACATCCTCCTCGTCGAAGGGGTCCCGGCGGGCTACGACGCCACGAGGACGGCCACCGCCCTCCGCGAGTCCGCGGGGCTCTGACACCCGCGCCCCGGCCCGCCCCGGGTGGGCGGGGCCGGTACCCGCCCCGGGGTGCGAGCATGGGCCGTATGCCTACTCACCTGATCACCGGCGCCGGCTCCGGCATCGGCGCCGCCGTCGCCACCCGCCTGCACGCCCGCGGCGACGACCTGGTCCTGCTCGCCCGCGACGCCGCCCGCGCCCGGCAGCTCGTCGAGCGCTACCCCGGCGCGCGGACCCTCGTCGGCGACCTCGCGGACCCCGAACGGCTCTCGTGGGCCTTCTCCAAGCAGCCCGTGCCCGAGCGGATCGACTCCCTGCTGCACATCGCCGGGATCGTCGACCTCGGCCCCGTCGGCGAGCTGCGCCCCAAGACCTGGCAGCAGCAGCTCAACGTCAACCTGATCTCCCCCGCCGAGGTCACCCGCCTCCTGCTGCCCACCCTGCGGGCCTCCAGGGCGACCGTCGTCTTCGTGAACTCCGGCGCCGGCCTCACCGCCCACGCCGAGTGGAGCGCCTACGCCGCCTCCAAGCACGGCCTCAAGGCCCTCGCCGACTCCCTGCGCGGGGAGGAGAAGGCCAACGGCATCCGGGTCACCTCCGTCTACCCCGGCCGCACCGCCAGCCCCATGCAGGCCAAGGTCCACTCCCAGGAGGGCAAGGAGTACGACCCCGCCGACTGGATCGACCCCGAGTCCGTGGCCACCACCATCGTCATGGCCGTCGACCTGCCGCGCGACGCCGAGGTCAACGACCTGAGCGTCAGGCCCGGCCGATGACCGCGGGCGCCACCGGCGTCGGCTCCCTGCCGGGCGGCGACGCCCGCGAGGCCGCCAAGACCGCGACGGGCTCCTTCGAGGACTTCCCGTACCTGCCCGAACTCCCCGCCCGCGGCCCCGGCGCCGACATGATCGGCCGCTCCCTCGGGCTGCTCGTCGACCTGTACGCCCACGTCGAGCCCAGCGGCTGGCGGATCAGCGACCGGCCCGGCCGCGACACCCGGCGGGCCCGCTCCTGGCTCGGCGAGGACCTCGACGCGCTGGAGGAGTTCACCCAGGGCTACACCGGCAGGCTCAAGGTGCAGGCCGTCGGCCCCTGGACCCTGGCCGCCGCCCTCGAACTGCACGGCGGCGAGGCCGTCCTCCAGGACGCCGGCGCCTGCCGCGACCTGGCCGCCTCCCTCGCCGAGGGCCTGCGCGAGCACCTCGCGGACGTCCGCAAACGCGTCCCCGGCGCCGAGATCGTGCTCCAGTACGACGAGCCCTCGCTCACCGCAGTCCTGAGCGGCCGGGTGCGCTCCGCCAGCGGCTACCGCACCTACCGGGCCGTCGACCGGCAGGTCGTCGAGAGCGCCCTGCGCGACCTCTTCTCCGTCCACGACGGGGAGGTCCTCGTGCACTCCTGCGCCCCCGACGTCCCCTTCGCGCTGCTGCGCCGGGCCGGTGCCGCGGCCGTCTCGTTCGATTTCTCCCTGCTCACCGAGCGCGAGGACGACGCCATCGGCGAGGCCGTCGAAGGCGGCATGAAACTCTTCGCCGGAGTGGTGCCCGGCACCGACGGCCCGTTGTCGGACCCGGGCGGTAGCGTCATGGGTGTCAGGAAGCTTTGGCGCAGGCTGGGGCTGGCGCCGGGGACTCTCGCCGAGTCCGTCGTCGTCACCCCGTCGTGCGGTCTGGCGGGCGCTTCGCCCGCGTACGCCCGCGCGGTGCAGGCCCACTGCGTCAGGGCGGCGAGGTCCCTCGCGGACAACCCTGAGTGACGGTCGAGCACGGGCCACGGGAGGAAACGGCATGGCAGCCGAACAGCAGGACACGGCAGTACCGACGGCGGCGCGCGAGCAGCACCAGCTGCTCGCCGAGCAGGTCGAGGAGCACCGCTTCCGGTACTACGTGAACGACCAGCCGGTCGTCAGCGACGCCGAGTTCGACCAGCTGCTGCGCTCGCTGGAGGCCCTGGAGGAGCAGTACCCGGAGCTGCGCACCCCCGACTCGCCCACCCAGAAGGTGGCCGGGGCGTACGAGACGGACTTCGCCTCGGTCGAGCACCGCGAACGGATGCTCTCCCTCGACAACGCCTTCGACGACGAGGAGCTCGCCGCCTGGGCCGAGCGGGTCGCCCGGGACGTGAACACCCCGGACTACCACTACCTGTGCGAGCTCAAGGTGGACGGCCTCGCCGTCAACCTGACGTACGAGAACGGCCGTCTGACCCGCGCCGCCACCCGCGGCGACGGCCGCACCGGTGAGGACATCACGCCCAACGTCCGCACCATCGCCGAGATCCCGGACCGCCTCAAGGGGGACCGGGTCCCGGCCCTCGTCGAGATCCGCGGCGAGGTGTACTTCCCGATGGAGAAGTTCGAGGAGCTCAACGCCCGCCTCGTCGAGGCCGAGGGCAAGCCCTTCGCCAACCCGCGCAACGCGGCGGCCGGCTCGCTGCGGCAGAAGGACCCCAAGGTCACCGCCTCCCGGCCGCTGCACATGGTGGTGCACGGCATCGGCGCCCGCGAGGGCTTCGACATCGAGCGCCAGTCCCAGGCGTACGAGCTGCTGCGCGAATGGGGCCTGCCCACCGCCCGGCACAACGCGGTGGTCTCCACCCTCGACGAGGTGCGCGCGTTCATCACCCGCTTCGGCGAGGACCGGCACTCCGTGGAGCACGAGATCGACGGCGTCGTCGTCAAGCTCGACGAGATCGCCCTCCAGGGCCGGCTCGGCTCCACCGCCCGCGCCCCGCGCTGGGCGATCGCCTGGAAGTACGCCCCCGAAGAGGTCAACACCAAGCTGATCAACATCAGGGTCGGCGTCGGCCGCACCGGGCGCGTCACCCCGTACGCGCAGGTCGAGCCGGTGACGGTGGCGGGCTCCGAGGTCGAGTTCGCGACCCTGCACAACCAGGAGGTCGTCAAGGCCAAGGGCGTGCTCATCGGGGACACGGTGGTGCTGCGCAAGGCGGGCGACGTCATCCCGGAGATCCTGGGCCCGGTGGTGGACCTGCGGGACGGCAGCGAGCGGGAGTTCGTGATGCCGGCGGAGTGCCCCGAGTGCGGGACGGCCCTGCGGCCCATGAAGGAGGGCGACATCGACGTCCGCTGCCCCAACGGGCAGAGCTGCCCCGCCCAGTTGCGCGAGCGCCTCTTCTACCTGGGCGGCCGGCAGTCCCTGGACATCGAGAACTTCGGCATGGTGGCCGCCGCCGCCCTGACCGGCCCGCTGGAGCCGGCGCGGCCGCCGCTGCTCGACGAGGGCGACCTCTTCGACCTCACCATCGAGCAGCTGCTGCCCATCAAGGCGTACGTCCTCGACGCGGACAGCGGCCTGCCCAAGCGGGACCCGAAGACGGGCGAGGAGAAGATCGTCACGGTCTTCGCCAACCAGAAGGGCGAGCCGAAGAAGAACGCCCTGGCCATGCTGGAGAACATCGCCGCCGCCAAGCAGCGCCCGCTGGCCCGCATCATCAACGGCCTGTCCATCCGGCACGTCGGACCCGTCGCCGCCGAGGCCCTCGCCCGCGAGTTCCGGTCCATCGACCGGATCGAACAGGCCACCGAGGAGGAGCTGACCGCGACCGAGGGGGTCGGCGCGATCATCGCCGCCTCCCTCAAGGAGTGGTTCGCCGTCGACTGGCACCAGGAGATCCTGCGCAAGTGGCGGGCGGCCGGGGTGCGCATGGAGGAGGAGGGTTCCGGCGAGGAGGAGGGCCCGCGCCCCCTGGAGGGCCTGACCGTCGTCGTCACCGGCACCCTGCAGAGCCACACCCGCGACGGCGCCAAGGAGGCCCTGCAGAGCCGGGGCGCCAAGGTGACCGGCTCGGTGTCGAAGAAGACCTCCTTCGTCGTGGTCGGCGACAACCCCGGCTCGAAGTACGACAAGGCCGTCCAGCTGAAGCTCTCGATCCTCGACGACGCGGGCTTCGCCGTCCTTCTCGAACAGGGTCCCGACGCGGCCCGGGAAGCGGCGCTTCCGCTGGACGGCGCGGCCGAAGGCGAGTAGTACCGCGAACGGATGCGCGGCGTGCGGCCGTACGGGCGGGCGCACGCCCGGCGCGGCCGCCGGTGGTAAACGGCCGGTACATGCCTGGTCGAAGGCCGGTGAGCTGTCGGATCATCGGAAGGGTGACGGGGGGGTCCTGGTCCAAACTCACCCGTTCGGCGGATACCGTACTGATGAGGATGGCTGGGTCGCATTCGGGCAACCACCGCCGACTGCTGCCCCTGGGAGCCTCTCCCGTCCTACTGTTGTGGGGTGCGCCTGTCGTGTGCGGCTGCCTGATGTGCCGTCCAGCCGTGATGGCATGACATCGGGGCCATCGCGCGACATCGGCATCGCCGGCTGTGAGAGGGACGGGCATGAAACCCACCGAAAGCGCCGACCCGTCACCTGAATTCGGCGGGGAACTCCCGCCCTTGCGGGCGGGCCGGCTGGGTGTCCTGGGTGCCAGGACACCGGAGACCCGTCCCCTGGACACCGGAGCGGGACAGCAGCGCCGCACCGTGCTGCCCGCGGCCGTCGTGGCCCTCGCCGCCGTGGTGCTCGCGGCCGGGGTGGCCGCGGCACTGACCGACCGTCAGGCGCTCTTCCCGGGCGGCGCGGTCGGCTGGGCCCTGGCCCTGCTCACCGGCATCATCGTCGGCCACCTCGTCGCCCTCGGCCGGGACCGCTGGTGGGGCGGTACGGGCTCGGGCGCCGCCCTCACCCTGGGCGTGCTCATCCTCTACGGCTGGGTCCCCGCCGGACTCGTCTCGCTCGCCGTGGTCTCCCTGGTCGGGGCCGCCCGGCGGCACCGCTGGCGGCAGGGGCTGCTGCACGGCTCCGTCGACATCCTCGGCATCGCCGCCGGGGCTCTCGTCCTCGCCGCCTTCGGCGACGCGCCGAGCGTGGAGTCCCCCTGGCTGCCCACCACCTGGAACCTGGCCGCCGCGCCCGAGGTGGCCCTGGTGGCCGTCTCCTACCTCCTCGTCACCCGCGTCCTGCTGTGGTTCGCGCTCACCCCGCCCGGCGGCGGCCTGCCGACGGTGGCCCGCACCGCCCTCCTGCGCCAGGCCCTGGTGGCGGCCGCCCTGCTCGGCATCGCCCCCCTGATCTGCGTGGTCGCCAGCACCCAGCCGGTGCTGCTGCCGCTGTTCGCCGTACCGCTCATCGCCCTCGACTCCACCCTGTGGATCGCCCGGGCCCGCGCCGAGGAGCAGCTCCGCGACCCGCTCACCGGGCTGCCGAACCGGCAGTGGCTGCTGGAGCGCACCTGGTCCGCGCTCGACGAGGCTGAACGTTTGGGCACCCGCTCGGCCCTCGTGCTGATCGACCTCGACCGCTTCCGCGCCGTCAACGACACCCTGGGCCACCTCGCCGGCGACCGCCTGCTGCTCCAGATCGCCGCCCGGCTGCGGCAGGCCCTGCCCGAGGAGGCGGAGGCGGCGCGCCTGGGCGGCGACGAGTTCGCGGTCCTGCTGCCCACCACCGACTCCACCACCAGCGCCCAGCGGGTCGCCCGCCACCTGGTCGCCGCGCTCAGCTCCCCGCTGGACCTGGACGGCCTCACCCTCGTCCTGGAGGCCAGCGCCGGCCTCGCCGTCTTCCCGGACCACGCCCTGGACGCCGAGGGCCTGCTGCGGCGGGCCGACGTGGCCATGTACCAGGCCAAGCGGGACCGCACGGGCGTCGAGGTCTACGAGTCGAAGCGCGACAGCAACACCCCCGACCGCCTCGGCCTCCTCGGCGACCTCCGCCGGGCCCTGGACGCCGGCGAAGTGGAACTCCACTACCAGCCCAAGGTCCGCTTCGACGGCCAGGTGGCCGGCCTGGAGGCCCTGGTCCGCTGGGTCCACCCGGAACGCGGCCGGGTCCCTCCCGACGAGTTCATCGCCATCGCCGAGACCTCCGGCCTGATGCCGCACCTGACCGAGTACGTCCTGGAGACCGCCCTGGCCCAGGTCGCCCGCTGGCGCGCCCAGGGCCTGAAGGTCCCGGTCGCGGTCAACGTCTCCCCGCGCGACGTCCACACCCCCGGCTTCGCGGGCGCCGTCGCGGCCCGCCTGGCCCGTCACGGGGTACCGGCGAGCGGCCTCCAGCTGGAGATAACGGAACACGTCCTGCTTGAGGACCCGCAGCGCGCGGCGGACACCATGGCGGGCCTGACGGGCCACGGCGTGAAGATGTCCCTGGACGACTTCGGCACGGGCTACTCCTCCCTGGTCCACCTGCGCCGCCTCCCGGTGAGCGAGCTCAAGATCGACCGCTCGTTCGTCGCCCGCCTCGCGGTGGACGCCCAGGACGCGGAGATCGTCCGCTGCACGGTCGACCTGGCCCACTCCCTGGGCCTCCTGGTCGTCGCCGAGGGAGTCGAGGACGACGAGACGTGGGAACGCCTGCGGGACCTGGGCTGCGACGCCGTCCAGGGCTGGCTCGTCGCCGCCGCCATGCCCCCGCAGGAGGCCACGGCCTGGCTCCTGGCCCGGGGCGAACGCGGCTGGCGCCGCCCGGCGGACATCACGGCGGAACTGGCCGCCGCGGCCGACACCCCGGCCCCGTAGCGGAACCCCGGCGCGGGGTCCGGGGCAGAGCCCCGGGGAGCCCCGCGCCGCAGGCCGGCGGCAAACCGTTTACCAGCTCGGGGGCCGGGCCCCATAGGATTGGGCCCGAAACTACACACTCACCACCCCCAGAGGATCGCTGCATGCCTGGCATCACGCGCGAGGAGGTCGCCCACCTCGCTCGGCTGGCACGTCTGGAACTGAAGAGCGAAGAGCTCGACCACTTCGCCGGACAGCTCGACGACATCATCGGCGCGGTCGCCCGCGTTTCCGAGGTCGCCGACCAAGACGTCCCGCCGACCTCCCACCCGCTCCCGCTGACGAACGTCATGCGCGCGGACGAGGTCCGTCCCTCGCTCACCCCCGAGCAGGCGCTTTCCGGCGCTCCCGCCCAGGAGCAGCAGCGTTTCAAGGTGCCGCAGATCCTGGGGGAGGACTAATCACCATGGCTGACACCAACATCATCAAGCTGACGGCCGCCCAGACCGCCGAGAAGATCGCCTCCGGCGAGCTCACGGCCGTCGAGGTCACCGAGGCCCACCTGGCCCGCATCGACGCGACCGACGAGAAGGTCCACGCCTTCCTCCACGTCGACCGCGAGGGCGCCCTCGCGCAGGCCCGCGCCGTCGACGCCAAGCGCGCCGCGGGCGAGGAGCTCGGCCCGCTGGCCGGCGTCCCGCTCGCCCTCAAGGACATCTTCACCACGGTCGGCGTTCCGACCACCGTCGGTTCGAAGATCCTCGAAGGCTGGATCCCCCCGTACGACGCCACCCTGACGCGCAAGCTCAAGGAAGCCGACGTCGTCATCCTCGGCAAGACCAACATGGACGAGTTCGCCATGGGGTCCTCCACCGAGAACAGCGCCTACGGCCCCACCGGCAACCCCTGGGACCTCACCAAGATCCCCGGTGGCTCCGGCGGCGGCTCCGCGGCCGCCCTGGCCGCCTTCCAGGCCCCGCTCGCCATCGGCACGGACACCGGCGGCTCCATCCGCCAGCCCGCCGCCGTCACCGGCACCGTCGGCGTGAAGCCCACCTACGGCGGCGTGTCCCGCTACGGCATGGTGGCCTTCTCCTCCTCCCTCGACCAGGGCGGCCCCTGCGCCCGCACGGTCCTGGACGCGGCCCTCCTCCACGAGGTCATCGCCGGCCACGACCCGCTCGACTCCACCTCCATCGACGCCCCGGTCCCGCCGGTCGTCGAGGCCGCGCGCAACGGCTCCGTCGCCGGCATGCGCGTCGGTGTGGTCAAGCAGTTCCGCGGCGAGGGCTTCCAGGCCGGCGTCACCCAGCGCTTCGACGAGTCGGTGGAGCTCCTCAAGGAGCTCGGCGCCGAGATCGTCGAGCTGGACTGCCCGTCCTTCGACCTCGCGATGGCCGCGTACTACCTGATCGCGCCGTCCGAGTGCTCCTCGAACCTGGCCCGCTTCGACGCCATGCGCTACGGCCTGCGCGTCGGCGACGACGGCACGCGGTCCGCCGAGGACGTCACCGCCCTGACCCGCGAGGCCGGCTTCGGCGACGAGGTCAAGCGCCGCATCATCCTCGGCACGTACGCGCTCAGCTCCGGCTACTACGACGCGTACTACGGCTCCGCCCAGAAGGTCCGCACGCTCATCACCAAGGACTTCGAGAAGTCCTTCGAGCAGGTCGACGTGATCGTCTCCCCGACGACCCCGACCACCGCCTTCGCCATCGGTGAGCGCACCGACGACCCGCTGGCGATGTACCTCGCGGACATTTGCACCATCCCGACCAACCTGGCCGGCAACTCCGCCATGTCGCTGCCCTGCGGCCTGGCCCCGGAGGACGGCCTGCCGGTCGGTCTGCAGATCATCGCCCCGGCGATGAAGGACGACCGTCTGTACAAGGTCGGTGCGGCCGTCGAGGCCGCCTTCGTCGAGCGCTGGGGCCACCCGCTGCTTGAGGAGGCTCCGTCGCTGTGAGTTCTAGTGCGCTGTCCAAGGCCAAGGGCTTCAAGAAGTCGAAGACCGGGACCTACCTGTCGATGGGCACCACCGCCTTCGGTGCCTTCAGCGTGCTCAAGCAGGTCCGCAAGGCCCGCACCGAGCACGACACGCTGCAGCTCGTCGACGCCGTCGTGTCCGCCGCCGCCATCGTCACCGGCCTCGCGATCCTGTACCGCGAGCTGAAGCGCCTGGGCGACGACGACGTCCTGCTGGGCTGAGAGGGAAAGTTTCACCGTGACCACCTTCACCGAACTGCTGTCGTACGAGGACGCTCTCGCCTCGTACGACCCCGTCATGGGCCTTGAGGTCCATGTCGAGCTCGGCACCAAGACCAAGATGTTCTGCGGCTGCTCCACCGAGCTGGGCGCCGAGCCCAACTCGCAGACCTGCCCGACCTGCCTCGGTCTGCCCGGCTCGCTGCCGGTCGTCAACGCGATCGGCGTCGAGTCCGCCGTCAAGATCGGCCTCGCGCTGAACTGCGAGATCGCCGAGTGGTGCCGCTTCGCCCGGAAGAACTACTTCTATCCGGACATGCCGAAGAACTTCCAGACCTCCCAGTACGACGAGCCCATCGCCTTCAACGGCTACCTGGACGTCCAGCTGGAGGACGGCGAGATCTTCCGCGTGGAGATCGAGCGCGCCCACATGGAGGAGGACACCGGCAAGTCGCTGCACGTCGGCGGCGCCACCGGCCGTATCCACGGCGCGTCCCACTCCCTGCTCGACTACAACCGAGCCGGCATCCCCCTCATCGAGATCGTCACCAAGCCGATCGAGGGCGCCGGCGAGCGGGCCCCCGAGGTCGCCAAGGCGTACGTGGCCGAGCTGCGCGAGGTCATCAAGGCGCTCGGCGTCTCCGAGGCCCGCATGGACAAGGGCCAGATGCGCTGCGACGTCAACCTGTCGCTGCGCCCGAACGGGACGAAGGAATTCGGCACCCGCTCGGAGACGAAGAACGTCAACTCGCTGCGCTCCGTCGAGCGCGCGGCCCGCTTCGAGATCCAGCGCCACGCGGCGGTGCTCTCGTCGGGCGGCTCCATCGTGCAGGAGACCCGGCACTTCCACGAGGAGGACGGCTCCACCACGGCCGGCCGCATCAAGGACAACGCCGAGGACTACCGGTACTTCCCGGAGCCCGACCTGGTCCCCGTCGCCCCGGCCCGCGCCTGGGTCGAGGAGCTGCGCGGCGGCCTCCCGGAGATGCCGCGCGTGCGCCGCAACCGCCTCCGCGAGGAGTGGGGCGTTAGCGAGCACGACATGCAGTCCATCCTCAACGCGGGCGCGGTGGACTCCATCGTCGCCACGATCGAGGAGGGCGCCGACTCGGCGGCCGCCCGCAAGTGGTGGATGGGCGAGCTCGCCCGCAACGCCAACGAGCAGGGCGTCTCGGTCGACGAGCTGCCGATCACCCCGGCCCAGGTGGCCCGGATCGCGGCCCTGGTCGCGGCCGGCGACCTGAACGACAAGCTCGCCCGCCAGGTCATCGAGGGCGTCCTCGCCGGCGAGGGCACCCCGGACGAGGTCGTCGAGAAGCGCGGCCTGAAGGTCGTCTCGGACGAGGGCGCGCTGGGCGCGGCCGTGGACGAGGCCATCGCGGGCAACGCGGCCATCGCCGACAAGATCCGCGGCGGCAAGGTCGCCGCCGTCGGCGCCCTGGTCGGCGCGGTCATGAAGACCACCCGCGGCCAGGCCGACGCGGCCCGCGTCAAGGAGCTCATCCTGGAGAAGCTCGGCGTCTCCGAGTAGTTCCGTTCGGCTGTGAGCACGGCGGCCCGTACCGATCGACCCGATCGGTACGGGCCGTCTCTTCTGTATGCGGAGGGGGATCAGGGGTGGAGATCGGGGCGATGGTCATCGCCGTCGTGGGCGTGGTGGGGACGCTGGGCGCGTCGCTGCTCACGCAGCGGGGCGCGGAGCGGGCGAAGCGGCGGGAGATAGAGCTCGTACGGGGGCACGAGGACGAGCGGGAGAACCTGGCCCTGCGGCGGGGCTGCTACGCGGCCCTCAACCGGGACTCCCGGCAGTACACGACCGCCCTCAACCGTCACCTGCACGTCATGCGGGAGGGCGGGATCGGGGACGCGGACCGGGAGGCGCTCGACGCGGCGAAGTCCGCGCACCGGGACACGTACTCGGAGGCGCAGATGATCGCCCCCGACGCGGTGCTCGGCCCGGCGACCGTCGTCAACCACGCCTTGACCCTGGTCTACGGCCAGGTCAAGCGCCTGGAGCGGGACGCCCCCGAGGACGGTGAGACGATGGCGACCGTTTCCCGTGCCCAGCAGGAGGTCTGGGACCTGCTCCGGGAGATGCGGGCTGCCATGCGGGCGGACCTCGGGGTGTCTTCGTCCGACTGAACGCGGGGCGGGCTCAGCGGGTGGTGCCGCCGACGAAGGCGGCCCAGGTGGTGGGGGAGACGGTGAGGACGGGGCCGTCGGTGACCTTGGAGTCCCGGACGTGGACGGCGGCGGGGTGGGCGGCGACCTCGACGCAGTCGCCGCCGGCGTCGCCGCTGTAGCTCGACTTGCGCCAGACGTAGGCGACTTCCAGGCAGTCACCGCCCTGACTGCCGCTGTAGCTCGCCTTGAACCAAGCCAGTTGCTGCGTCATGACTCTCCTAGCAGGTCGTCCAGCAGGCTCTTGCTGTGCTCGATGGAGAGCGCCTGCGAACGCAGCATCCCATACTTGAGATGGAGGAGATGGACCTCGTCCGGGTCGTCCTGGAGGAAGCCCACGTGCTGGCCTTCCAGGTAGCCGAGTTGGTCGTGGTCCGGGGTTTCCAGGAGGATCATCGGGCCATTCAGGCCCGCGTGTGTCTCGCGGTCGGTTCGGATGATCTGGATTCCCACGAAGGGGAGTTCGGCCATCGTGCGGAGATGCCGTAGTTGCCCGCGCAGGACGTCCCGGCCGCCGATGGGGCGCTCTAGCAGGGACTGCTCGATGATGAAGTGCATCACCGGAGGCTGAGGCTTCCGATGGAAGAGGGCCTGGCGTGCGGTTCGATCCTCAGTCTGCTGAGTGATCTGGTCGGCGGGCATGGGCGGGTAGAAGTTCGAGAACACTGCTTCCGTGTACTCCGGGGTCTGGAGCAGGCCAGGGATGGCCGCGTTCTGGTACGAGAGCAGGCTGAGCGCCTCCTCCTCGTGGTCCATGTACTCCCGCGCGAACGCCGGGTATCGCTCTCGCCGCGGAATCGCGGTTGCCGCGTTGAGTACGGCCCCCTTCGCGTCGAGGTGGGGCTCCAGGACCTGGGCCATCTTCACCGACAGGGGCCGGCGGCCCTGTTCCACGGAGGCGATGGACTCCACGTCGCAGTGGGCCAGTTCGGCCAGTTTGGCCTGGGTGAGTCCGGAGAGATTGCGCTGATGGGCCAGCAGGACGCCGACGACCTTCCAAGAGCCGTTGCGCTGGGGCCTGTTGCGTTGGGGCATGCCGGACACTTTCCCCCCTCCCGGCCCCGCTGACTCCTGAACCGCCCGTACGCCACCCGTACAAAACCCTTGTACGGGGCGACTTCTGTAGCGCTCGTTACTGAATCTGTGTATCGTTCAATCCGTAACGACCGCTATAGAAATGCCGAGGGGACTCCCATGTCCGTCATCACCACGACCCCCTACGCCCGCACCGTCCGCAAGGAGAGCGGCGGCCCCGGGCTGCTGCTGGCCCACGGTGGGGGCGGGGCCGTCGAGAGCAACTTCGGGGCGATCCTCGACGAACTGGCCGCCGGGCACAGCGTCGTCGGCGTCGACTACCCCGGGACCGGGGGGACCCCGAAGGCGGACGAGCCGCTCCGGCTCGACGAACTGGCCGATCAGCTGGTGGCCGCCGCCGATGCCGAGGGGCTGGAGACCTTCGCCGTGCTCGGGTACTCGCTCGGCGGGAACGTCGCGCTGCGGATCGCCGCCCGGTATCCGGAGCGGGTGACCGCGCTCGTGCTCACCGCCACCTTCCTCCGCGCCGGGAACCGGCTGAAGCTGGTCGGTGACCTGTGGTCGGAGCTGGCGGCGCGCGGGGAGAACGAGCTGCTGGCGCGGCTGATGGTGCCGCTGGCGCTCAACCCGGCGGTGCTGGAGGGGCTGAGCGCGGAGGAGACCGAGGAGGTGGTGCGGGCGACCGCCGCGTCCGTGTCGGCGGGCACGGTCGGGCAGGTCGACCTGATCAAGGGGGCCGACCTGAGCGCGGAGGCCGCCGGGGTCTCCGTGCCGGCCCTGGTGATCGCGACCACCGAGGACCGGCTCGTGCCCCTGGAGCTCCAGAAGGAGCTGGCCGCGGCCGTGCCGGGCGCCCGGTACGCGGAACTGCCCACCGGGCACCTCCCCTTCGCCGAGCGCCCGGCCGAATGGACCGCGCTGATCACGGAGTTCCTCAGCGAGCAGCGTCCGGCCGGCTGAGGAAGGCCAGGCGGGCGGGCTTGGCCGGGAGGTAGACCTCGGGGAGGTCGATCTCCGGGAGTTCCACCTCCGGGCCCAGTTCGAAGCCGGTGCGTTCCAGCAGGGCGATGGCCTTGGCGTTGCGGGCGTCGGGCTCGCCGACCACCCGCAGCGCGCCCGCTTCGGTGAACAGGTAGGCCAGGAAGGCCTCCATCAGGGCCCCCGTGAACCCGTGCCGGGCCGCGCCCCGGCTGGGGCCGATCAGCAGGTGCACGCCGACGTCCCCCGGCCGCACCTCGTAGCACTCGCTGACCCGGTCTTCGGCGCAGTCGTACGTCTGGAACAGCGCGAGCTGCTCCCCGTCCAGGCCGACCATGAACGCGTGGTGGGTGGTGCGGCGGTCCACGTCCTCGTAGATCTCCCGCACCAGCTCGCGGCTGGCCTCGCCCATGCCCCAGAAGCGCGCCCGCTCCTCGGTGACCCAGCTGTGGATCAGCGCGGAGTCGGCGGCGGGGTCGACGGGGGTGAAGGAGACCGTGCCGAAGCCCTCGACGGGGCGGCTGTAGACGGCGGTGCGGGTCATGAGGGTTCCTTGGTGAGGCGGGTCCAGTCGGTGACGACGGGGACGAGTTCGCAGCGGGCCCAGAGCGGGAGCTGGTCGCGGTGGTGGGCGGAGCCCGTGACCCCGTCCGCGCCGAGGGGGACCGCCCAGAGGCTGTTGTCCCGGTCGGCCAGGTCCCAGACGTAGCGGGCGGCCGAGGCGCGGGCGACCGTGTCGGTGACGCCGGGGACGGAGGAGGTGGCGTTCACGCAGTCGTGGTCGCCGCCGAGGCCCGGCCACTCGGCCTCCGGGTCCGGGACGGCCTGCCAGGGGGTCAGGCGGTGGCCGTCCGACCAGGTGGTCTCGGGGGCGTCGTCCGCCGCCGTGGCCTCCAGGGCGGCGCGGACGTGCGCGGCGCGGTCCAGGCCCGGGAGGAGGGGTGTGGTGAGGAGGCCCTCCAGGGCGTAGCCGACCCGGGGGACCAGGTAGAGCCAGGGGTGGAAGACCTCCGGGCCGCCGGGGGCGCCGGCCAGGTCCGCGAAGACGGGGTCGGCCGCGAGGCGGCGTACGACGGCCGTGCGGAAGGCCGCGAAGACGGCGGCGTCGGTGCTGTCGGCCTCCATGTGCCGGTCCCAGGCCAGCAGCCGGTCGCGGAGCGCGGCCGCGGCGGGGGAGAGGGTGTCGAGGCCCGGCAGCAGGGCGAGGAGGGGTTCGGCGGAGGCCAGGTAGGTGTCGCGGTGGACCTCGGCCATGGCCTTCGGGGACCAGTCGGCCGCGCCGCTGAGCAGGGCGCGGATCCGGTCGGCGCGGTGCGGGGGCGCGAACTCCACGCCCAGCGGGGACGCGATCCCGCGCGCGTTCGCCATCACGGCGAAGCCCTGCACCGGCTCGGCGGGGATCTCGGCCCAGCCCCGCCAGGCGTGGCGGGCGTCCCAGGCGGGCACCGGGCGCAGCCGGTTCGCGGCCTCGCGCAGCGGGACGGCCCCCGCGACGCGGTGCAGCAGGCCGCCCCCGGAGTCGGCGGCGTGCACGACGTTGACGGGCTCGGCCCAGCCGTCGAGGGCGCGGTCGACGTCGGCGACGGTGCGGGCGCGCAGCAGCGCGGGCAGGGCGGCGAAGCCGAGGTCGGCGCGGACGCGGGGCGGGTAGCGCAGGGAGAGGACGGCGGAGTCGTCGTTGACGATCACCGGGCCGCGGGCGGTCTCCAGGACCTCGACCTCGACGTCCTCGCCGCCGGCGACCCTGACGGTCTCGGTGTGGCGGGCGACCGGCTCCCAGTCGCCGTCGGGGCCCAGGGCCTCGACCCCGTAGGCCGCGGGGCGCAGCCGCTCGGTGTAGAGGTCCTGGTAGTCGGCCATGGCGTTGGTGATGGCCCAGGCGACGGAGCCGGCGTGGCCGAAGTGGGCGAGGCCCGGGACGCCGGGGACGGCCAGGCCGAGGACGTCGTACTCCGGGCAGGCCAGGCGGATCTGCTGGTAGACGCCCGGGTCCTCGATGAACCGGTGCGGGTCGCCGGCGATGATCGCGGCGCCGGCGGCGGTGCGGTCGCCCGGGACCAGCCAGCCGTTGCTGCCGGCGGTGCCGGGGCCGTCGGTCGCGAAGAGGGTGGTGGCGGCGTCGCCCAGGGCGCGGGCGACGCGGTCGCGCCACAGCTTGGTGGCGAAGCCCGCGAAGAGGATGTGGGTGCCGATCCAGATGGAGAGCGGGACCCACGGCTCCCACGGGGCGGGGGTGTGGCCGGCCGCCGCGAAGCGGCCGTCGCGGGCCGCGCCCTCGGCCAGGCCGGCGTTGACCCCGTCGACGTAGGCGCCGACCCAGGCCGCCGTGTCCGGGTCCAGGGCCTCGAAGCAGCGGCGGGCGGTGTCGTCGAGGCGGGCCTGGCGGGCGAAGCGGTCCCAGGGGACGCAGTCGGCGCCGAGGAAGGAGGCGCTGGAGCCCTGCGCGCGGTGCCGCTCCACCTCCAGCTGCCAGGCCCGGTCCAGGGCGGTGGTCCGGCCCTGCGCGTAGGAGAGGCGGAGCGGGTCGGACGCGCGCAGGTGCGGGATGCCCCAGCTGTCGCGGTAGACCTCGTAGGCCTCGGTGGTCACAGCGCTCACGCTCTTCCCCCAGTGTCTTAGGTTAGGCTGGCCTAACTATAAGGGGGTTTGGGGGAGGGCCTGACGCCAGGGCCTGACGCCAGGGCCGGTCAGGCGCCGACGGTGCCGTCGATCCCCTCCCGGATGAGGTCCGCGTGACCGTTGTGGCGGGCGTACTCGTGGATCATGTGCAGCATCACCAGGCGCAGCGAGGCGTCCTCCTCCCACTTCGGCACGTACGCCGTCACGTCCAGCGACTCGGCGGCCGCCTCCACCTCGCGGGAGTGCGCCACCTCCGCCTCCCAGGCGGCGAAGGCCTCGGCGCGGGTCGCGCCGGAGGCGTCGTAGGCGGCCTGGAAGTCGCGGCTGTCCGACCACACGTGGGGGACCTCGGTGTCCCCGCCGATCGTGCGGCGGAACCACTGGCGCTCCACCTCGGCCATGTGCCGGACCAGGCCCAGCAGGGAGAGGGTGGAGGGCGGGGAGGCCGGGCGGCGCAGTTCCTCGTCGGTGAGCCCGTCGCACTTCCAGGCGAGGGTGGCCCGGTGGTAGTCGAGGAAGGCCCGGAGGGTCTCGCGCTCGTCCCCGGTCAGGGGCGGGCCGATGCGTTCGGTGGTGTCCATGGGCGTGATCCTGCCGCCTCTTCGGCGGCCCGGAAAGCGATTTCGGGGCAACCCCGGCGGCCCGCCGCGCACCTCGGTCCGCCCCGGCGGCCTGGCGTGTGCCCCGGCTGTCCCGGCGGTCCGCAGTGTGCCCGGCTTGCCCCGGCGGCCCGCCGCGTGCCCGGCTTGCCCCGGCGGCCCGCCGTGTGCCTCGTCCGTCCCGGCGGGCCGCCGTGTGCCGTCTTCGCTCCGGCGGGCCGCCGTGGGCCGTGCGTCAGCCCTGCCAGATGTAGGGGACGGTCACGCCCAGCACGCCGAAGCCCAGCCGTTCCAGGATCGGCCGGCTGTCGTCGGAGGCGTCGACCTGGAGGTACGGGATGCCCCGCTCGGCCGCGATCCGGGCGCGGTGCGCCACCAGCAGGCGGTAGATGCCCCGGCCCCGCCACTCGGGGTCCGTGCCGCCGCCCCACAGGCCGGCGAAGTCGCTGCCCGCCCGCATCTCCATCCGCGCCGAGCTGACCGGGACCTCCCCGGCCATCGCCACCACGACCTCGATGGACTCGGGGTCCTCGCGCAGCTGGGCGAGCACCTCCTCCTTGATCCGGGGCCGCTCGACGCCGAAGGCCCGGTCGTGCGCGGCCATCATCAGGTCCACGCCCGCCTCGTCCGTCACCCGCAGCAGGGTGATCCCCGCCGGCGGCTCCACCGGCAGGGCGGCCAGGTCGGAAGTCCGGCCCACCATCAGCGTCTCGGCCGGCTCCGGCGCGAACCCTGCCGCGCGCAGCCGGTCGGCGAGGTCGGCCGGGCGGTCGTGGGTGTACAGCTTCCACTCGAACACCGGCCCCGTCCCGCCCGGTTCCCGCCCGCCCGCGCCGAAGTGCGCCACCTGCGCCGCGATCTCCGCGTCCGCCGTGTCCTCGTCGAGGTCCGACCAGACCACGCCGTTCCAGCCGGGCAGGCTGATCCGCACGACCCGCCCCGCCCGCTCCACGTGCGGGCCCTCCGAGCCGCGCCGCACCTCGGTGTCGTAGCGGTCGCGCACCTTCAGCAGTTCATCAGGATCCATCGTCATGCGCGCACCCCATCAGCTGATCCACGGCCGCCACAAGTCGATTAGCCTCACCCCTGTGAGCGACGACCACACCATCTACACCGGCAAGGCCACCCCCGACGCCGCCGCCGACCGGGGCTGGCTCCTGGGGCACTTCAAGGAGCCGGGCGACCCCCGGCACAGTGCGGACGTCGAGATCAAGTGGGGCGTCCACCCCAAGGGCGAGGCACGCGAGCGCTGGGTCACGGGGGAGCGGCGCACCGCCCTCCAGGTGCTGATCAGCGGCCGCTTCCGGCTGGAGTTCCCCGGACGCACCGTCGTCCTCGCCGAACAGGGCGACTACGTCGTCTGGGGCCGCGGCGTCGACCACTCCTGGTACGCCGAGGAGGACACCGTCGTCCTCACCGTCCGATGGCCCTCCGTCCCGGGCTACCGGGCCGAAGGGCCCGCCGAAGGTCACACGGCCTGTGACGGTGCACACGAAAGCGGCCAACGATCACGAAACGCTGCGATCGTGTCGACCGAGGTGTAAACCCACGCACCCTGGCCGCCCGCGGCCGCACCTTTCACAAGTCCACGACCCACCCGTCACGACTTCACGAGTTCAAGCGTTCTTTGCGTCGGGCCCACTCCCGCTGAAGATCCGAACCACCAGGGAGCACGTCCGTTGGCAGCAATCGCACGGTGGTGCATGCGACACCGGCTGGTCACCGTCCTGATCTGGCTGCTCGCCCTCGGCGGGACCGCCGCCGCGGCCGCCTCCGCCGGAACGGCGTTCTCCAACGACTACGAGGTCCCCGGCACCGAGACCAGCAAGGCCAACGTCCTGCTGCGCGAGGGCTTCCACGGCCAGGGCGGCGACACCGACACCATCGTGTGGCGGACCCCGGACCACCAGACCGTGCGGACACCCGACGTCGAACGGCGGATGAGCCGCGCCCTGGACGCCGTCGCCGCCCTCCCCGGCATCGGCTCGGTCAGCGGCCCCTACGGACCGGGCCCCGGCGGCGCCGCCCAGATCAGCCCCGACGGCCGTACCGCCTACGCCGTCGTCACCTTCGACCGGCAGGCCGACTCCGTACCCAAGGCCCAGGCCAGAGCCGTCGTCGACGCGGCGAAGAACCCCGCCACCGAGACCGACGGCCTCCGGGTCGAACTCGGCGGCCGCGCCATCGGCCTGACCGAAGCCCCCAGCCCGCACCTCGCCGAGGTCATCGGCGTGGCCATCGCCGCCGTCGTCCTCTTCCTCGCCTTCGGCTCCCTCGCCGCGAGCCTGCTGCCCATCGCCACCGCCCTCGTCAGCGTCGGCAGCGCCTACTTCGGCATCACCCTGCTCGGGCACACCATGGCCGTCGCCGACTTCGCCCCGATGCTCGGCACCCTCGTCGGCCTCGGGGTCGGCATCGACTACGCCCTCTTCATCGTCACCCGGCACCGCAAGGGCCTGGCCCGCGGCCTCACCGTCGAGGAGGCCGGCGAGAACGCCGTCGCCACCACCGGCCGGGCCGTCGTCTTCGCGGGGGCCACCGTCTGCATCGCCCTGCTCGGCATGCTCGTACTGCGCCTGGGCTTCCTCAACGGCGTCGCGATAGCCGCCTCGCTCACCGTGGTGCTGACCGTGGCGGCCTCCGTCACCCTGCTCCCCGCCCTCCTCTCGTACATCGGCATACGCGCCCTGTCCCGCCGCGAGCGCCGCAGGCTCGCCGCCGAGGGCCCCCGCACCGAGTCGCCCACCGGGTTCGCGGCCCGCTGGTCGGCCTTCGTCGAACGCCACCCCAAGCTCCTCGGCCTGGTCGCCGCCCTCGTCATGGCGGTCCTCGCACTGCCCACCCTCTCGCTCCACCTCGGCACCTCCGACCAGGGCAACAACCCGGCCACCGCCACCACCCGCAAGGCCTACGACCTGCTCGCCGACGGCTTCGGCCCGGGCGTGAACGGCCCGCTCACCGTCGTCGCCCGACTCGACGGCGCCGCCGACCGCGTCGCCGTCCAGCGGCTGGCCGACGCCCTGCGCACCACCGACGGAGTCGCCTCCGCGGGCCCGGCCGTCTTCAACCGCAGCGGCGACACCGCCCTCCTGACGGTCGTCCCGGACTCCGCCCCGCAGTCCCGGGCCACGAGCGAGCTGGTCGACCGCCTCCGCCAGGACGTCATCCCGCGCGCCGGCCACGGCAGCTCCATGAAGGCCCACGTCGGCGGGGTCACCGCCGGCTACGACGACTTCGCCGACGTGATCGTCGGCAAGCTGCCGCTCTTCGTCGGCGTGGTCATCGCCCTCGGCTGCCTGCTCCTGCTGCTGGCCTTCCGCTCGATCGGCATCCCGCTCAAGGCGGCCGCCATGAACGTCGCCGCCGTGGCCTCCTCCTTCGGCGTGGTCGTCGCGATCTTCCAATGGGGCTGGGGCAGCGAACTGCTGGGCCTGGGCAGCGCCGGCCCCATCGAGCCCTTCCTGCCGGTGATCATGGTGTCCGTGCTCTTCGGGCTCTCCATGGACTACCAGGTCTTCCTCGTCAGCCGGATGTACGAGGAGTGGCTGGAGACCGGCGACAACCGGCGGGCCGTGCGCGTGGGCCTCGCCGAGACCAGCCGGGTGATCAACTCGGCGGCCGTCATCATGATCTCGGTCTTCCTGGCCTTCGTCCTCAGCGGAGACCGGATCATCGCCATGTTCGGCATCGCGCTCGCGGCCGCCGTCGCCCTCGACGCCTTCGTCCTGCGCACCCTGCTCGTCCCCGCGCTCATGCACCTGCTCGGCGGGGCCAACTGGTGGATCCCCGCCTGGCTCGACCGGCGGCTGCCCAGGATCAGCATCGAACCCCCGGAGTGCCGCCCCCGCGCGGTGCTCCCGGCCCAGAGGCCGGGCGCGGACCACGCGCAGCCGGCCGACTCCTCCCGCTGACCGGCCACGAGCCGTAAGGAAACACGCATGTTCGCGATAGACCTGTCCGAGGACGCCCAGCTCTTCCCGCTGGAGGTCTGGCACGCCGAGGAGTTCCTCGCGCACATCGACCGGGGCCGGGAGTTCATCGGGCGGTTCATCGGCTTCCCCGACCGCACCACCGACCTGGAATCGGCCCGGCGGCTCCTGCGCTCCAACGCCGAGCAGGCCGCCGCCGACGGCCGCCGCCTCTACGGCATCCGGGTCGGCGGCACCCTCGTCGGCGGGGTCCTCTTCGCCAACTTCGACGCCGCCGCAGGCAACTGCGAGATCGGCTGCTGGATGGAACCCGCGGGCACCGGCCGGGGCCTGGTCACCCAGGCCTGCCGGCTGCTCATGGACTGGGCCTTCGACGTCCGCGGAATGCACCGCGTCGAGTGGCACGTCGCCGGCGGCAACGAGAAGAGCATCGCCGTCGTCCGGCGCCTCGGCCTCACCCTCGAGGGCGTCATGCGCGAGAGCCACCTGCACCGCGGTGTCCGCCAGGACATCGAGGTCTGGTCGCTCCTCGCCCACGAACGGGCCGCAGCCCCCACCGCGTAGCCGCCCCGCCCGCGGGCCCCGCCCGGGGCCGGCGGGCCGGCGGGACCGGCGGGCCGCGAACCCTCTCAGGAGCCTCTCAGAAACGCCGCCTACGGTGCCCGCCATGGACACCACCAAGACCGCCGCCCCGACCGCCCCCGAGGCGGACGCCGCCGAGGACAAGCCGGACACCGCCGCCCCGGCCGGGCCCGAGGACACCGCCGCCCCCGCCGCCGAGACCGACGCCGCCGAGACCGACGCCTCGGCCGAGCCGGCCGGGGCTGCCGCCGAGGAGACCGGCGAGGACCTCGACGCGGACGAGGCCGACGCCCTCCCCGAGCGCCCCACCGGCGTCGGCTCCGCGGCCGCCGCGGTCACCGCCGCCGGCCTCGGGCTCGTCGCCCTCAGCGGCAGCTGGGTGGCCCGCGTGATCGGCGAACGCCAGACCCTCATCGGCCAGATCGAGTCGGCCAACGCCACCACCGCCAAGGAGAAGATCGCCGCCCTGTACGGCGACGCCTGGCACATGACCGCCCTGGTCAACGGCCTCCTCGCCGCCCTCGCCCTGCTCCTCGCCGCCCTCGTCCTCGCGGCCCCCGCCTTCGGCGCCCCCGGCCGGGTCCACCCCACCTGGGTCCGCTCCGTCTCCTGGGCCGCCGTCGCCCTCGGCGTCCTCGGCGTCCTGCTCTTCGGACTCATGTACTTCGACCTCCTCGTCCCGCTCCCGACGGCCGCCGAATAGGCACCGCCTTACCCCCCGTCTTAGGCCGCCCCCGGGCGGCTCCAGGCCCCCTCAGGCCCTAGGGGCCCCGGCCTAAGGACCCCGGGGTCCCACAGATGCGGCATGAGCCCCATGTGCCGCACCCCTCTGGGACGCGAATCTTGGATCACACCGAACGAGGTGCCGAGAAGAGCAACCGGGGAGAACGAGATGTTCGAGTACGAGATCGCCACCGCCCGCCGCGCCGACCTCATCCGCGAGGCCGACCTGTACCGGATGGCCCAGGAGGCCAAGAAGGCCCCCCGCGGCTCTCTCGGCCAGAATCGCGAGAGGACGGTGAGCCGCCACCGCAGCCTCTTCACCCGCGCCGCGTGACCCGCGCCGCGCACCCCGTGGACTGACGCGAGATGACGAGCCCACCGATATCGACTGCCGCCCGACCGGACCTGTGTGCGATGCTCGGCGGCGTGGAAACCAGATCTGTCAGCCCGGTGTTCGTCGGCCGAGCCGACGAACTGGCCGTACTCGTGGACGCCCTGGCCCGCGCCGCGGACCAGGAGCCCCAGGCCCTCCTCATCGGAGGTGAGGCCGGAGTCGGCAAGACCCGGCTGACCGAGGAGTTCCTCGGCGAGGTCGCCCGCCGCGGAGCCGTGGTGGCCGTCGGAGGATGTGTGGAGATCGGGGCGGAGGGCCTTCCCTTCGCCCCCTTCTCCACGGCCCTGCGCACCCTGCTCCGCCTGCTCCCCGGCGAACTCGCCGCCGCGGCCGCCGGCCAGGAGGACGAGCTCGCCCGCATCCTCCCCGAACTCGGCGAGACCCCCCGCGGCCCGCACGACGAGGAGAGCACCGCCCGCCTCTTCGAGCTGACGGCCCGGATGCTGGAGCGCCTCGCCGCCGACCGCACCGTCGTCCTCGTCCTGGAGGACCTGCACTGGGCGGACACCTCCACCCGCCACCTGCTCGCCTACCTCTTCCGCAGCCTCGGCCGGGGCCGGCTCGTCCTCGTCGCCACCTACCGGGCCGACGACATCCACCGCCGCCACCCGCTGCGCCCCCTGCTCGCCGAACTCGACCGGCTCCGCACCGTCCAGCGCATCGAACTGCCCCGCTTCAACCGGGGCGAAGTGCGCCGCCAGCTCGCCGGGATCCTCGCCTCGCGGCCCGACGAGGCCTTCGTCGACTCCGTCTTCGACCGCTCCGACGGCAACGCCTTCTTCGTCGAGGAACTCGTCGCCTCCCACGAGACCGGCTGCCGCACCGGACTCACCGAATCCCTGCGCGACCTCCTCCTCGTCCGCGTCGAGGTCCTGCCCGACGCCGCCCAGCGCGTCGTCCGCATCGTCGCCGAGGGCGGATCCACCGTCGAGTACCCGCTGCTGCTCGCCGTCTCCCGGCTCGGCGAGGACGAGCTGATCGAGGCCCTGCGCGCCGCCGTCGGCGCCAACATCCTCCTCGCCACCCCCGACGGCGACGGCTACCGCTTCCGCCACTCCCTGGTCCGCGAGGCCGTCAGCGACGACCTGCTGCCCGGCGAGCGCGCCCGCGTCAACCGGCGCTACGCAGAGGCCGTGGAGGCCGACGAGACCCTCATCCGCGCCGAGGAGCGGGTCATCCGGCTCGCCAACTACTGGTACGCCGCCAACGACCCCGCCAACGCCCTGCCCGCGATCCTCGCCGCCTCCGTCACCGCCCGCCGCCGGCACGCCTACTCCGAGCAGCTCGCCCTGCTCGAACGGGCCATGGACCTGTGGGACAGCGTCCCCGACGAGATCCGGGACGAACTGCGCCCCGCCGACTACACCGAGGTCTACCCGCCCTGCGGCTGCGACCCGGCCACCACCCCCCTCCGGCGCATCGACCTCCTCGCCGAGGCCACCGTCGCCGCCCGCTACGGCGGCGAGCGCGACCGGGCCCTCAAGCTCACCAAGCTGGCCCTGCGCATCCTCGACGAGGACGGCGGCGACCCGCTGCGCGCCGCCTGGTTCTGGACCGAGCGCTCCCGCCTCATCGCCAACCTCGGCCGGGGCGACGGCTGGCAGGAGATCGCCACCGCGCAGGAACTGGTCAAGGGGCTGCCCCCGTCCCAGGTGCACGCCGACGTCCTCGTCCGGGTCGCGGGCTGGGGCATGCTCCACAACCCCGGCCCCGGCAACCTCGAAGCCGCCGAACGCGCCGTCGAGTACGCCCGCATGATCGGCGCCGAGGAGACCGAGCTCAACGCCCGGATCACCTACGGATGCCTGCTCATGGACTCCGGTGCCACGGACACCGGCCTCGCCGAACTCCACACGGTCAAGGACCGCGCCACCGAACTCGGACACACCGTCGTAGCCGGCCGCGCCCATATCAACATCACCTCCCAGCTCGAATCGATGGGCCGGTCCCGCGAAGCCGTGGAACTGGCCGAACAAGGGGTCGAACTCGTCAGCAGGGCCCGGCTCCTGGACACCGAGGCCTGGGTCCGCGGGAACATGGCCGAGAGCCTGTACAGCCTCGGCCGCTGGGACGAGGCCGCCGAAGCAGCCCGGCGCACCCTGCACGTCGGCCACGGCGCCGCCCCGCGCGGCTCCGCCTCCGCACGCCTGGCCTACCTGGCCCTGGCCCGCGGCGAACTCGCCGAGGCCACCGCCCAGCTCGCCGCCGCCCACGCCCACTTCGGCACCCACGACAGCCAGCCCCAGCACCGGATCCCGCTCTTCCGGCTGGCCGTCGGCGTGGCCCAGGGAGAGGGCCGCATCGCCGACGTCCGGACCGAGACGGCCCAGGCCATCGCCGCCGGCTTCCCGCTCGGCCAGCACCGCTACGCCTGGCCCCTCCTGCTGGCCTCCGCCACCGCCGAGGCCGACGCCCGAGGCCTGCCCGGCACCGAGGAGGGCCGGGCCGCCGCCCTGGAGGCTCTGCGCACCGCCGCCCGCTCCCTGGCCACCCCGGCACCCCTGTGGAGCGCCCACGCCGAGTACCTCAGGGCCGAGCTGCTGCGCGCCGAGGGCCGCGACACCGTCGCCGACTGGACGGCCGTCGAGGCGGCCGCCGGCCCCCTGGAGCGCCCCTTCCTGCTGGCCCGCGCCCGCCACCGGCTGGCCGAGGCGCTCCTCGGTTCCGGCGGCGACCGCGAGACGGCCGCCGGCCTGCTCCGCGACGCCCACGCCACCGCCGACCGGCTCGGCTCCCGCCGGCTCCGCGAGGACCTGGCCCTGCTCGCCCAGCGCGCCAGACTGCCGCTGACCCCCGACGAGGCCCGCCCGGCCGCACCGGTCCCCGACACGGACCCGATCGAGGCCCTGGGACTCACCAGCCGCGAACGGGACGTCCTGCGCCTGGTCGCGACGGGCAGCACCAACCGTCAGATCGCGGAGGAGCTGTTCATCTCCCCGAAGACGGCCAGCGTGCACGTCTCCAACATCCTGGCCAAGCTGGGCGTCGCGAGCCGCGGAGAGGCCGCCGCGCTCGCCCACCGGCTGCGCCTGTTCACCCCCCTGGAGCCGCAGCCCTAAGGAGCCCGCCCGGCCCCGTCCGCCCCGTCCGCCGCGCCCTCCTCATCCGGCGCGGCCGGCGCATCCGCCCCGACCGCCGTCCCGTCCGCCTCCGGCGGCCGGCCGGCGGCCGGGCGTATGAGCACCGAGCCGGAGTCGAGGTCTATCGGCCCCCGTCCCGGATCGCCGTCGCCGACGTCGGTCCGGGACAGTTCGAGGCGCTTCTTCTCCTCGTCCGTGTGCCGCCGCCCCGGGTTGAACAACTCCTCGATCATGTTGAACACCGTGCCCACCGCGCCTTCCGCCCCCCACCGGGGCTCCGTCGGTCACCGCACCGTCAGTCCCAGGATCCTGTCGTCGCCCGCCTGAGGCGACCCGCGCCCGTCCGTCTCGCTCGTGACCAGCAGCAACCGGTCCCCGCCGAGCGGCACCACCGTCCGCAGCCGGCCGTACCTCCCGGTCAGGAAGGCCTCGGGCGCCGCGGCCTCCGCGGTCCCCTTCAGAGGGATCCGCCACAGCCGCTCGCCCTTCAGCGCGGCCATCCAGATCGAGCCCTCCGCCCAGGCGATCCCGCTCGGCGAGGCCTCGTCCGTCTTCCAGACGGCCACCGGATCCCGGAAGCCCGCCCCGCCCCCCTTCCCCTCCACGGCCGGCCACCCGTAGTCGCCGCCCGGCACGATGAGGTTCAGCTCGTCCCAGGTGTGCTGCCCGAACTCGGAGGCCCACAGCCGCTTGTCCGGGTCCCAGGCGAGACCCTGCACATTGCGGTGCCCCCAGGAGTAGACGACCGAGTCCGGCTCGGGATTCCCGTGCACCGGCTTCCCGTCCGGGGTCATCCGCAGGATCTTGCCGCCCAGCGACCTCCGGTCCTGCGCCAGCGCCGTGTTCCCGGTCTCGCCCGTCCCCGCGTAGAGCATCCCGTCCGGCCCGAAGGCGATCCGCCCGCCGTTGTGGATCAGCCCCTTGGGGATGCCCCGCAGCACCGTGTCCGGCGCGCCCAGCTGCTGCCCGGGCGGTCTCTGCTCGTCGTAGCGCATCCGGGCGATCCGGTTGTCGGACTCCGTCGTGAAGTACGCGTACACCAGCCGGTCGGAGGCGAAGGCCGGGGACAGCGCGAGCCCCAGCAGTCCGCCCTCCCCGCCCGGCGCGACCCCGGGCACCCTGCCGATCGGCGTCACCTCGCCCGTGTCCGTCCGGACCCGGCTGATCGTGCCCTTGTCCCGGGAACCCACGAGCAGGTCCCCGCCGGGCAGCGGGGCCACGCCCCAGGGGGAGTCCAGCCCCTTGGCCACCTCGCCCGTGACCGTCACGGAGCCCTTGGCGGGCGCCGCCGAAGCCCCCGCCCCCGCCGACGCCCCAGCGGAGGCCGCCGGCGCGGACCCCGGCGCGGAGCCCCCGCCCCCGGGCGGGGCCCCGCCCGGCGGGGAGCACCCCGCCGCCAGCAGCGCCCCGCAGCCCGCCAGGGCGAGCCCCGCCAGCATCCGCCGCCGCGCGCCCCAGGCTCCGTAGCGCCCGGACCCGTACCGCCCCGCCCCGATAACCCCGCCCCGCACCTCGTACCGCATGGTCCCGCTCCCCTCCGGTCGTCCTCCGGTCCTGCCCTTCACAAGACTCAACAGATCCGGCGGGTGCCCGGGTTCCACCACTCGTACACCCGATCGAGTGGTTGTGGCGGAGATCCGGGGAAGGTCAGTCCCAGGCCCCCACCGCCGCCGGCAGCGCCGCGAACCCCGCCAGCTCCCCGGCCGTCAGCCGCACCTCCGCCGCCCGCGCGTTCTCCGCCGCCCAGTGCGCCCGGTCCGCCCCGGGCACCGGCACCACGTGCGGCCCCTGCGCCAGCACCCACGCCAGCGCCACCTGCGCCGCCGTCACCTCCGGCCCGTGCCGCCGGGCCACCCGCCGCAGCTCCGCGACCAGCACCTGGTTCGAGGCCATCGCGTGCGCCGTGAACCGCGGATGGCGGGCCCGCACGTCCGCCTCCTCGAACCCCTGCCCCGGCGTCAGCGTCCCGGTCAGGAACCCGCTGCCCAGCGGCATCGCCGCCAGCACCCCCACCCCCCGCGCCGCACACCACGGCAGCAGCTGCCACGCCGCCTCCGGCGACCACACCGACAGCTCCGCCTGCACCGCGGTCACCGGGAACACCTGCTGCGCCCGCTCCAGGTGCCGCAGCGTCGACCGGTACCCCCGGTCCCCGCGCCGCCCCGCACCCGGCCCGGCCCCCGCGCCCAGCGAGCAGAACCCCAGCGCCCGCACCTTGCCCGCCTGCACCAGCTCCGCCATGGCCCCCCAGGTCTCCTCCACCGGCACCTCGGGGTCCACCCGGTGCAGCTGGTACAGGTCTATGACCTCGGTCCGCAGCCGCCGCAGCGAGGCGTCGCACGCCCGCCGCACGTACTCCGGCCGCCCGTCGGCCACCACATGCCCCTCGCCGGCCCGCAGCCCCACCTTGGCCGACACGAAGGCCTCGGCCCGCCGTTCGCGCAGCACCCGCCCCACCGCCAGCTCATTGGTGAACGGCCCGTACAGATCGGCCGTGTCCAGCAGGTTCGCCCCGAGGTCAAGCGCCGTGTGCAGGGTGCGCAGCGACTCCTCGCCCCGGCGGCGCGACGGCGCGTAGGCCCAGCTCATCGGCATGCAGCCGAGCCCGATGGCCCCCACCGTCAGCGGTCCCGACCCGATCGACCTGCGCTCCACCCCTGCCTCCCCCCGCCCGGCCCTGTCCCGGTCCGGCCCTCAAACTAACGGCTTGATCACTTGGGCTTCGCATAGCCTCGGGATCATGACTGCAACGACCGCGGACGTCTGGCTCCCGTTCCCGCCCGGGGAGATCGACGGCCTCCCCGACTCCTTCCGCTACCGACGGTGGGACGGTGAGGACGAGTTCCCGGCCGACCCCGCCGCCTGCGTCTTCTACGTCACCCCGTACATGAAGTCCCAGGCCGTGACCCTGCGTCCGCTCCCGGCCATGCCCGCCCTGCGCGTCGTGCAGACCCTCACCGCCGGCATCGACCACGTCCTGCCCGGCCTCGGCCTGCTGGGCCCCGGCGTCCGGCTGTGCAACGCCCGCGGCGTCCACGAGGCCAGTACCGCCGAGCTCGCCCTGACTCTCACCCTCGCCTCCCTGCGCGGCATCCCCGGCATGGTGCGCGGCCAGGACCGCGAGGAGTGGCGCGGCGGGTTCTACGAGGCCCTCGCCGACAGGTCCGTGCTGATCGTCGGCTACGGGTCCATCGGCGCGGCCGTCGAGGACCGGCTCCTGCCCTTCGAGTGCGGCCGGATCACCCGCGTCGCCCGATCGGCCCGCACCGCCCCGCACGGGCCGGTGCACGCCCTCGGCGACCTCCCCGGCCTGCTCCCGGACGCGGACGTGGTCATCCTCTGCACGCCGCTGACCGAGGACACCCGGGGCCTGGCCGGGGCCTCCTTCCTCGGCCGGATGAAGGACGGCGCCCTCCTGGTGAACGTCTCGCGCGGCCCCGTGGCCGACACCGAGGCGCTCCTGGCCGAACTGGAGTCCGGCCGGCTGCGCGCCGCCCTCGACGTCACCGACCCGGAGCCGCTGCCCCCGGGCCACCCGCTCTGGCACGCCCCGAACGTCCTGATCACGCCTCACGTCGGCGGCAGCAGCTCGGCGTTCGAGCCCCGGGCGAAGCGCCTCGTGGCCCGCCAGCTCGCCCGGTTCGCCGCCGGGGAGCCGGTCGAGAACACCGTTCTGATCACGGACTGAACCACCGCGCACACTCTCCGCGTCCATACGTATGCGAGCAGTTGCCACACGCCTCCCGGTGGTGACGGAGAGTAGAGAAGCTATGTCACTGAGTGACGAAAGTGGTGTATCGTCCGGAACAAGGGGCTGCGCCACGTACGTCTGGCGCTGGGGTGAACGGACACTTTGGGGGGCGACGGGCGATGCACGGCCAATGGACGAAGGATCCGATGCGGCAGGGCCGCCGGAGGCGGCGCCGCCGCGACGGGGCCCGGCCGGAACCAGCCGGCGAGGGGCTCCGGTGAGCGCCCCGGGGGCGGCGCTCCTGACCCGGCCACCGGTCACCGGCGGCGGGCGCAGGGGACCGGGAGGGCAACTCCTCCTGGCGGTGGTCTGCGGCGGATACGCCGTCGGCGCCGCCCTCGGCTGGGGATCGGAGGAACTCGCCCTCGTCATGGGCGACTTCGGCCTCAGCTCCGCCGGGTTACTGGCCGCCCTCTCCTGCTTCCACTACGCCCGCACGGTCGACCGGCGCGAACGCCCCACCTGGCTGATGTTCGCGTTCTCCTCGCTCATGGGGGCCCTGGGCAACGGGGTCTGGGGCTGGTACGAGGTGGTCCTCCACCAGAAACTGCCCTTCCCCTCCCTCGCGGACTTCGCCTTCCTCTGCTTCGCCCCGTCGGCCATCGTCGGCCTGCTCGTCCTCGCCAAGCGCCCCGTCACCCGGGCCGGCTGGGTCTGCCTCGCGCTCGACTCCTGGCTCATCGCCGGATCCCTGCTGACCTTCGCCTGGAGCCTGGCCCTCGCGGGCCACGCCCGCCCCACGCCGTCCGGAGCCGAGGTCAGCGTCGCGCGCACCGCGCTCTCCCTCGCGTATCCGCTCCTCGACATCGCGCTCGTCTCGATGGTCCTGGTCCTGCACTTCCGGCGCTCGGCCGCCAACCGCTCGGCCATCAACGGGGCCATCGCGGCCCTCGCCCTGACCGTCCTGTGCGACGCCCTGTTCACCTCGCCGCTGCTCAACACCACCTACCGCTCCGGGGACATCCTCGACGCCGGCTGGTTCGCGGGCTCCCTGCTGTTCGCCTACGCCCCCTGGAGCGCCCGCCGGCCGGAAACCGCGCCGCGGCCCGCGCCCCCGCGCGCCGGCCGGCCCCACAGCCGGCCCATCACGGGCTCCCTGCCCGCCCTCGCCCCGTACCTGGCGGCCGCGGTCTGCACGATCGGGCTGCTCTACAACGTGCCGGACGGAGGGAAGCTCAACCGAGTGGTGATCTTCATGGGCTGCAGCGTCGTGCTCGCCCTCGTCGTCCGGCAGGGCATCATGCTCCTCGACAACATCGCGCTGACCCAGGAACTGGCCCAGAAGGAGAACCACTTCCGCTCCCTGGTCCAGGGCTCCAGCGACGTCATCATGATCGCCGCACCCACCGGGACCCTGCGCTACGTCAGCCCCGCCGCCGCGGGCGTCTACGGCCGCGAGGCGGAGGAGCTGGTCGGCACCGAACTCGCCGCGCTCATCCACCCCGAGGACCTCGGCCGCGTGGTCCACGAAGTGCGCCGCTTCCTGGCCGCCCCGCCCGCCGAGGAGCCCACCACCCGCATCGAATGCCGGTTCAAATCGGGCGGCGGGGAATGGCTCAACGTGGAGTCCACCGTCAACCGGCACCAGGGCGGACTCATCCTCAACAGCCGGGACGTCACCGAGCGGGTCCGTCTCCAGGCCCAGCTCCAGCACAGCGCCGAGCACGACCCGCTCACCGACCTGCCCAACCGGGCCCTGTTCACCCGCCGCGTCCGCCAGGCCCTCACCGGCCGCCGCGCCGGTGACCACAGCACCGCCGTGCTCTTCATCGACCTCGACGGCTTCAAGGCCGTCAACGACACCATCGGCCACCAGGCGGGCGACGAACTGCTCATCGAGGCCGCCCGCCGCCTCCAGGACGCCGTCCGGGCCGGGGACACCGCCGCCCGCCTCGGCGGCGACGAGTTCGCGGCGCTCATCCTCGGCGACGGCAGCCGCGACCGCAGCGCCCGCGAGTACCAGGTCCACGACATCGCCGACCGGCTGCGGGCCACCCTCTCCCAGCCCTACCGCATCGCCGGCAGCGACGTCCGGGTCGCCGCCAGCATCGGCGTGGCCTTCGCCGACCCCGGCATCACCCCTTCGGACCTGATGCGCAACGCGGACCTCGCGATGTACCGGGCCAAGGCCGGCGGCAAGGACCGCGTCGAGCTGTACGCCCCGCAGATGCAGGCCGAGGTCGTCCGCAAGGCCGAACTGGCCGGGAAGCTGCGCACCGCGCTGCACGAGGGCGAGTTCGCCCTGCTGCACCAGCCCGTGGTCTGCCTGGCCGACGGCGAGGTCTCCGCGGTGGCCGCGCAGGCCCGCTGGCGCTCCGCCCAGGGGATCCTGTTCACCCCTTCGGAGTTCCTCCGGGTGGCCGAACACAGCGAGGGCGGCCCGGGCGGCGGGCCGGACCCCTCCCGCGCCGCCGAGCTGGGCCGATGGCTCCTGGAGGAGGCCGTGGCCGAGGCCGCCGAGCGCCATCTGGCGGGGCACGACGTACCAGTGGTCGTCCGGATGACCGCGCAGCGGCTGCTCGACCGCTCGATGCCCGGCGGCTCCGTGGAGGCCCTGCTCGGGCGGCACGGGCTGCCCTCCGGGGCCCTCGTCCTCGAACTGGCCGCCTCCGACCCCAGAGTGCCCTTCGACGAGCTGGAGCGCCGCCTGACGGCCTTGCACCGGCTCGGCGTACGGATCGCCCTCGACGGGTTCGGCAGCGGCTACGCGGCCATCAGTGCCCTCCGCCGCCTCCCCGTGGACCTGCTCAAGCTGGACCGGGGCCTGGTCGAGGGCGTCGTCGAGTCCGCCCGCCTGCACAAGATCACCGCCGGATTGTTGCGCATTGCAAATGATCTGGGCATGCAGTCCGTGGCCGACGGGGTGGACCTCCCCGAGCAGGTGGCGGCCCTGCGCGCCATGGGCTGCAGCCACGGCCAGGGAATGGCGTTTTCCGGACCGCTCGACGAATACAGGCTGCGCCGCGCGCTCGTGAGAGGTACGTTCCCAGTACCGGGCGGTACGGCCCAGCCCGCCTTGGCCGGGGGCTCGTCCGGTGGCTCGATGGTCATCCGTAGAGGCTCAAATAATGAGACGCCCGTCCCACCCGCTTGACATCGACCTCCCGCCGGAGGGAGGGTCAATGCCATGCGCACCCGAATTCTCGTACTTGGAAAGCGCGTCGGCTGAAGCTGGGACCTGCATGTCCCCGCTCCACACCGCCGACGCGCTCCCCTCGCTTGCCACCTGGCACGAGGGGTTTTTTGTTGCACTGGCACACGCACCCGGACGAGAACCGGGGCACCCCCGCTCCTCGTAAAACCCTCAGCTTCGAGAAGAGAATGCCGATGACCGAGCAGGCCTCCGGGGCCCACCATCCGCAGCCGCGGCCCCGTACGGGTGGGCACCAGCCCACCGCAGTTGAGCACGTCACGGGCGCGCAGTCCCTCATCCGCTCTCTCGAAGAGGTGGGGTGCGACACCGTCTTCGGCATCCCGGGCGGCTGCATCCTCCCGGCGTACGACCCGATGATGGACAGCAAGAAGGTCCGTCACATCCTGGTCCGCCACGAGCAGGGTGCCGGCCACGCCGCCACCGGCTACGCCCAGGCCACCGGCAAGGTGGGCGTGTGCATGGCCACCTCCGGCCCGGGCGCGACCAACCTCGTCACCCCGATCGCCGACGCCCACATGGACTCCGTCCCGCTGGTCGCGATCACCGGCCAGGTCTCCTCCAAGGCGATCGGCACCGACGCCTTCCAGGAGGCGGACATCGTCGGCATCACGATGCCGATCACCAAGCACAACTTCCTGGTCACCAAGGCCGAGGACATCGCGAAGACCATCGCCGAGGCCTTCCACATCGCCGCCAGCGGCCGCCCCGGCCCGGTCCTGGTCGACATCGCCAAGGACGCCCTCCAGGCGAAGACGACCTTCTCCTGGCCGCCGGCCCTGGACCTGCCCGGCTACCGGCCGGTCACCAAGCCGCACGCCAAGCAGATCCGCGAGGCCGCCAAGCTCATCGTCCAGGCCAAGCGCCCGGTCCTGTACGTCGGCGGCGGCGTCATGAAGTCCGGCGCCACCGCCGAGCTGAAGGTCCTCGCCGAGCTGACCGGCGTCCCGGTCTGCACCACCCTGATGGCCCTGGGCTCCTTCCCCGACAGCCACCCGCTGCACGTCGGCATGCCCGGCATGCACGGCTCCGTCACCGGCGTCACCGCGCTCCAGAAGTCGGACCTGCTGATCGCCCTCGGCACCCGCTTCGACGACCGCGTCACCGGCAAGCTGGACAGCTTCGCCCCCTTCGCCAAGGTCATCCACGCGGACATCGACCCGGCCGAGATCGGCAAGAACCGCGAGGTCGACGTCCCGATCGTGGGCGACGCCCGCGAGGTCATCGCCGACCTCATCCAGGCCGTCCAGGCCGAGCACAACGAGGGCCACGCCGGCGACTACACCGCCTGGTGGAAGGACCTCAACCGCTGGCGCGAGACCTACCCCCTGGGCTACGACCTGCCCGAGGACGGCTCGCTCTCGCCGCAGCAGGTCATCGAGCGGATCGGTGCGCTCGCGCCGCAGGGCACGATCTTCACGGCGGGCGTCGGCCAGCACCAGATGTGGGCCTCCCACTTCGTCAAGTACGAGGAGCCCCGCACCTGGCTGAACTCCGGCGGCGCCGGAACCATGGGCTACGCGGTCCCCGCCGCGATGGGCGCCAAGGTCGGCATGCCGGACCGCGCGGTCTGGGCGATCGACGGCGACGGCTGCTTCCAGATGACCAATCAGGAACTGGCCACCTGCGCGCTGAACAACATCCCGATCAAGGTCGCCATCATCAACAACGGCGCCCTCGGCATGGTCCGCCAGTGGCAGACGCTGTTCTACAACCAGCGCTACTCCAACACCGTCCTGCACGGCGACGAGACCGGCCACGACACCGTCGGCTCCCAGCTCGGCGAGTCCTCCGCCCCCCGCCAGGGCACCCGCGTCCCGGACTTCGTCAAGCTGTCCGAGGCCATGGGCTGCGTCGCGCTGCGCTGCGAGGACCCGGCGGACCTGGACAAGGTCATCGCCGAGGCCAACGCGATCAACGACCGCACGGTCGTGGTCGACTTCATCGTCCACGAGGACGCCATGGTGTGGCCGATGGTCGCCGCCGGCACCTCCAACGACGAGGTCATGGCAGCCCGGGGCGTCCGCCCCGACTTCGGCGACAACGAAGACGACTGAGCCGAGAGAGCCTGAGAGAGAGAACGACTCACATGTCCAAGCACACGCTCTCGGTCCTGGTCGAGAACACCCCCGGCATCCTCGCCCGGATCGCCGCCCTGTTCTCCCGCCGCGGGTTCAACATCGACTCCCTCGCGGTCGGTGTCACCGAGCACCCCGACATCTCCCGCATCACCATCGTCGTGAACGTGGAGGACCTCCCGCTCGAGCAGGTGACCAAGCAGCTCAACAAGCTGGTCAACGTGCTCAAGATCGTCGAGCTGGAGCCGTCGAACGCCATCGAACGCGAACTCGTTCTGGTGAAGGTCCGCGCCGACAACGAGACGCGCTCGCAGGTCGTCGAGATCGTCCAGCTGTTCCGCGCCAAGACCGTCGACGTCTCCCCGGAGGCCGTCACCATCGAGGCCACCGGCGGCAGCGACAAGCTCAGCGCCATGCTCAAGATGCTGGAGCCCTTCGGCATCAAGGAACTGGTGCAGTCCGGCACCATCGCCATAGGGCGTGGCGGCCGGTCCATCACGGACCGCAGCCTGCGCTCCCTCGAGCGCAGCGCCTGACGGGCGCCCCGCGCGCCCGACCCCACGCCCGGACCGGGCGGGACACGCCCGGTTCGCATGGCGAGACCGACAAACTCTTTATCCGTTCCCCGCCGTACGGTGGGAGCAACACCAGCGCACCAAGGAGATATCCCAGTGGCCGAGCTGTTCTACGAGAACGACGCCGACCTGTCCATCATCCAGGGCCGCAAGGTCGCGGTCATCGGCTACGGCAGCCAGGGCCACGCCCACGCGCTGTCGCTCCGTGACTCCGGCGTCGACGTCGTCGTCGGCCTCAAGGAGGGCTCCGGCTCGAAGGCCAAGGCCGAGGAGCAGGGCCTGAAGGTCGTCTCCGTGGCCGAGGCCGCCGAGTGGGCGAACGTCATCATGATCCTGACCCCGGACCCGCTCCAGGCCGAGATCTACGAGGCGTCCATCAAGGACCACCTGAAGGAGGGCGACGCGCTCTTCTTCGGCCACGGCTTCAACGTCCGCTACGGCTTCATCAAGCCCCCCACCAACGTGGACGTCGCCCTGGTCGCCCCGAAGGGCCCGGGCCACCTGGTCCGCCGCCAGTACGAGGAGGGCCGCGGCGTTCCGTGCATCGCCGCCGTCGAGCAGGACGCCACCGGCAAGGCCTTCGACCTGGCGCTCTCGTACGCGGCCGGCATCGGCGGCACCCGCGCCGGCGTCATCAAGACCACCTTCACCGAGGAGACCGAGACCGACCTGTTCGGTGAGCAGGCCGTCCTCTGCGGTGGCGCCTCCGCCCTGGTCAAGGCCGGTTTCGAGACCCTGACCGAGGCCGGCTACCAGCCGGAGATCGCCTACTTCGAGTGCCTGCACGAGCTGAAGCTCATCGTCGACCTCATGTACGAGGGCGGCCTGGAGAAGATGCGCTGGTCGGTCTCCGAGACCGCCGAGTGGGGCGACTACATCACCGGCCCCCGCGTCATCACCGACGCCACCAAGGCCGAGATGAAGCAGGTCCTCGCCGAGATCCAGAGCGGCAAGTTCGCCGAGGAGTGGATGGCCGAGTACAAGGCCGGTCTGCCGAAGTACAACGAGTACAAGAAGGCCGACTCGGAGCACCTGCTGGAGACCACCGGCAAGAAGCTGCGCAAGCTCATGAGCTGGGTCGACAGCGACGAGAGCTGATCTCGTACGCGGCGGGGCCGGGACGCGCGTCCCGGCCCCGCCGCGCATCGGCCGCCGGCCGGCCCCTCCGCCGCGGACCGGCCGAGAATCGACGGAATGTTGACCTCGGATCGTGCGGATTGTCCACCCCGGCCAATCACGGACGGGTGATCCTTCCGTACAGGCGGAATTCCGCGCCGGAACCGCCACTACACTGCTCAACACAACGCGTCAGGCCCACAGTGTCGTGCGTCTTCCACGCGGCTACCCCCTCCACCGCCTGCGGCCGTCGGGACGGCCGTCCGCACTGGACTTGTGAGGACCCACGTGAGCTCGAAACCTGTCGTACTCATCGCCGAAGAGCTGTCGCCCGCCACGGTGGACGCGCTCGGTCCGGACTTCGAGATCCGGCACGTCAACGGTGCCGACCGCGCGGAGCTGCTGCCCGCCATCGTCGACGTCGACGCCATCCTCGTCCGCTCCGCCACCAAGGTGGACGCCGAGGCGATCGCCGCCGCCAAGAAGCTGAAGGTCGTCGCCCGCGCCGGTGTGGGCCTCGACAACGTGGACGTCTCCGCCGCCACCAAGGCCGGCGTGATGGTCGTGAACGCCCCGACCTCCAACATCGTCACCGCCGCCGAGCTCGCCTGCGGCCTGCTCGTCGCCACCGCCCGCAACATCGCGCAGGCCAACACCGCGCTGAAGAACGGCGAGTGGAAGCGCAACAAGTACACGGGCGTCGAGCTCAGCGAGAAGACCCTCGGCGTCGTCGGCCTCGGCCGCATCGGCGTCCTGGTCGCCCAGCGCATGTCGGCCTTCGGCATGAAGATCGTCGCCTACGACCCCTACGTGCAGCCCGCGCGCGCCGCCCAGATGGGCGTCAAGATGCTGACGCTCGACGAGCTGCTCGAGGTCGCCGACTTCATCACCGTGCACCTGCCCAAGACCCCCGAGACCGTCGGTCTCATCGGGGACGAGGCCCTGCACAAGGTGAAGCCGTCCGTCCGCATCGTCAACGCCGCCCGCGGCGGGATCGTCGACGAGGCCGCGCTGTACTCGGCCATCAAGGAGGGCCGCGTCGCCGGCGCCGGCCTCGACGTGTACGCGAAGGAGCCCTGCACGGACTCCCCGCTGTTCGAGCTCGACCAGGTCGTCTGCACCCCGCACCTCGGCGCGTCCACGGACGAGGCCCAGGAGAAGGCCGGCATCGCCGTCGCCAAGTCGGTCCGCCTGGCCCTCGCCGGCGAGCTCGTACCGGACGCGGTCAACGTCCAGGGCGGTGTCATCGCCGAGGACGTGCGCCCCGGTCTTCCGCTCGCCGAGAAGCTCGGCCGCATCTTCACCGCCCTCGCGGGCGAGGTGGCGGTCCGTCTCGACGTCGAGGTCTGCGGCGAGATCACCCAGCACGACGTCAAGGTGCTCGAACTCTCGGCCCTCAAGGGTGTCTTCGAGGACGTCGTCGACGAGACGGTCTCCTACGTCAACGCCCCGCTGTTCGCGCAGGAGCGCGGTGTCGAGGTGCGCCTGACGACGAGCTCGGAGTCCCCGGACCACCGCAACGTGGTGACCGTCCGCGGCACCCTGTCGGACGGCCAGGAGGTGGCGGTCTCCGGCACGCTCGTCGGCCCGAAGAACCTTCAGAAGGTCGTGGGCGTCGGCGAGTACGACGTGGACCTGGCCCTGGCCGACCACATGATCGTGCTCCGCTACACCGACCGCCCGGGCGTCGTCGGCAAGGTCGGCCTGCTGCTCGGCGAGGCCGGCCTGAACATCGCGGGCATGCAGGTGGCCCGTGCCTCGGAGGGCGGCGAGGCGCTCGTCGTCCTCACCGTCGACGCGGAGGTCCCGGCGGACGTCCTCGCGGCCATCTCGGAGGAGATCGGCGCCGCGTCGGCCCGTACGGTCAACCTCGTCTGACCGTCGCGCACGCTGTGGGAAGGGCCCGGGGGTGACCCCGGGCCCTTCCCCGTATGCGCGGGCCCGCCGTCCCATACATCCGTATGGGACGGCTGTATGGGGCTTGCTAACGTGTCGGCATGGGACACCGTGAAGATCTGCTCGAAGGCGCCAAGAAGTGCCTGGCCGAGAAGGGGTTCGTGCGCACCACCGCGCGCGACATCGTCAGCGCCTCCGGGACCAACCTGGCGTCCATCGGCTACCACTACGGCTCCAAGGACGCGCTGCTCACCAAGGCGTTCATCGCCCTGATCGAGGAGTGGGGCGAGGGCCGGCAGGCCGGGCTGGAGGGGGCCGCGGGCTCCCTGGAGCGGCTGCGGGCGCTGTGGGACGGGGTCGTCGCGGAGCACGAGGCGGCCGGCCCGGTGTGGGCGGCCAGCCTGGAGGTCGCGCTGAGCCGGGACCAGAAGCCGGAGCTGAAGTCCATGCTCGCCGCCTCGCAGCTGGAGGGCCGCCGGGGGCTGGTCTCGATGATGACCGGAGCCCCGGAGGAGGGGCTGACCGAGCGGGACGAGCGCACGCTCGGGGCCGTGTACCAGGCACTGCTCAACGGCCTGATGATCCAGTGGCTGTTCGACCCCGCCAGCGCCCCGTCAGGCGAGGAGTTCGCGGAGGGGCTGCGGCGGCTGGCACAGGGCTTCTCGGACGCGGAACGGGCCGCGGGGTAGCCGTTCGGCGGATCGGTCGGTCAGTCGTTCAGGCGGGCTGCCTTGAGGGCCATGTGGAGGAGGAGCCTGTCCTCGCCCGTGTCCAGGTCCAGCCCGGTCAGCTGCTCCACCCGGCCCAGCCGGTAGTAGAGGGTCTGGCGGTGGACGCCGAGGGCCGCCGCCGCGCGGCCGGCCTGCCCCGCGCAGTCGAGGAACACCTCGGCGGTGCGGGCCAGTTCCCGGTGGGCCGGGCTGAGCAGGGCCCGGGTCGCGGGGTCGTCCACGGGCCCGGCGGCCAGGGCGCCCATCCCGGACGTGCCGGACGCCGAGAGCGCGAAGGGCGAGCACGCCGTGCAGACGGCCGGCATGAAGGAGTTCGTCCTCCCCGACGGCACGAAGCTC